>JAWOGX010000357.1:0-15140 GCA_046496455.1 Bacteroidales bacterium
CCAAAATGGATGAGGTGATCTTTGAAGAGTTCAAGGGAACCGGCAACATGGAGCTCCAGCTCGACCGCAAACTGTCCAACAAGAGGATTTACCCCGCCATCGATATCGTAGCTTCCAGCACACGCCGCGACGATCTTCTCCTCGACAACTCCACGCTCCAACGCATATGGGTGCTGAGAAACCACCTGGCCGACATGAACCCGATTGAAGCCATGGAATTCCTGAAGGACAAGATGAAATTCACAGACTCCAATGAAGAGTTTCTCGTCTCCATGAACGGATAACCCTGATTTTGTCTTTAGGATCAAGCCTGAAAATATTGATGAAGAAGTTTTTCCTTCGGAAGTGCTGTCGTAGGGCTGTACTGGTGTTGCTCCCGGCAGTGCTTTTGGGGATACCGTCCAGGAGCCAGATCATGGCAACGATGGATGATTCGCTGGCATTCACGGTGCAGCAATACTTTGACACCAGTATCGTGCTGATCAGTAATCCGGGCAACATCCTTCCGCTTGGACAATATAAAACCCTCAGCATACTGAATGTGCTTTCCGGAGAAGGTTTTCCTGCCGATGGCATGCAATCAGCCTGGGCGTGTTACGGGGAAACAAACATCGGCACCATCCCCCCTCGCCCCGATTACCAGGAGATTGCAGCATTCAACGACACCGTTGCCCAATACGACCTTGTTTTTCTTCACCTGATGCCTGCTTCCGGTTTCTTTACGCAGCAGATCATCAACCTGACAGAAATGGTGCAGGAGAAGGGAAAAGTAATCCTGATCCTTTATGGTGATGAGGAATTGATGGCACGGATCGGTAAGGATGAATCGTATGCGGCGATCATCCTGGCATTGTCGCCACAACCTGAAGCGATGCGGGCTGCAGTCAGGGCAATTTTCGGAGGGATCCCATTTACGGGGAATACTTCAGCGGGTCCCGGCATCCGAACGATGAAGACCCGGATCAACTACACCTCATCGTGGCAATCGGGGATCAATCCCGTGAAATTCGCAAAGATCGATTCTATCGTAGCCAGTGCGATGGGATTTGGGGCGTTCCCGGGGTGCCAGGTACTGGCCATCTGGAAAGGGAATGTTATCTTCGAAAAGAGCTATGGTTATCACACCTGGGAAAATGAGCAAATGGTGAAACCCACTGACATTTATGATCTCGCATCCCTTACGAAAATACTCACCACGACAAGTGCCCTGATTCAACTCCATTCCAGTGATATCATCAATGTGAACCAGAAGCTTGGCGCGTATCTCCCTGTCAGTCAGGGATCAAACAAAGAAGATCTGAACATCAGGGATATACTTTCACACCGCGCCAGGTTGCAGTCGTGGATCCCATTCTACAAAGAACTGATGGCAGAAGGTTTTCCTGACACCACCGTATTCAGTCGCACGGAACATTTCGACTATCCTGTCAAGGTATGCGACAACCTCTTTATCACAACTGCCTATACCGACACCATGGTTCAGATGATCCTCCGTTCGCCCCTCAGGAAAAAACACTCTTATCTTTACAGCGATCTGGGGATGATCCTGTTGAAATTTGCCATTGAAGAACAAACCAAAGTCCCTTTTGAGGAGTATCTGGAACAACATATATTCAACCCCCTCAACCTTTCTGCCACCGGGTTCAACCCAAATCTCCATTTCCCGTTGGAGCGGGTTGTCCCGACGGAATATGACCGTTATTTCAGGAACACCCTTGTTCACGGGTTCGTGCACGATCCTGCCGCCGCAATGATGGGTGGGGTGGCTGGGCATGCCGGTTTATTCGCCAATGCGAGGGATGTGGCCGTGATGATGTACGCCCTGTCAAACAAGGGTCGCTATGGTGGTGAACAGATTTATAACCCGGAAACGATTGACTACTTCAACCAGCGGCACTACCGGAGGATACGAAGGGGTCTGGGTTTCGACAAACCTGAAACCATTTCCGGCAACAAGAGCAACGTCACCTCACTTGCATCTTCCAACAGCTTTGGACACAGCGGGTTCACCGGCACATTCACCTGGGCCGACCCCGACAATGAGCTGGTGTATGTGTTCCTCAGCAACAGGGTTCACCCTTCGGGTGAAAACCCGCTTCTCACAAGACTGGGCGTAAGGACAAGTATCCATGCGGTGCTTTATGAAGCCATCAGGCCGCAGAACTGAGATAAATACGCTGCAGAAATCGCAAAATTCCGTATGTTCGTGGAGCAATTTTCAGCCTATGATCAATGAGAAACGCGTAGTGGTAGTGATGCCGGCTTACAATGCCGCCAAAACCCTCACCGACACCTGGCACGAGATACCGCACCACATTGTGGACGAGGTGATCCTGGTGGATGATGCCAGTTACGACAACACGGTGGAAATAGCGCAGAAACTGGGAATCCGGCATATCATCACCCATGAGCGGAACACAGGTTACGGCGGCAACCAGAAGAGCTGCTACCGGAAGGCGCTCGAGCTTGGAGGGGAGATCATCATCATGCTCCATCCCGATTACCAGTATACGCCAAAGCTCATCCCTTCCATGGCAAACCTCCTTGCCAGCGGCCTGTATGAAGTGGTGCTCGCATCCCGTATCCTTGGAAAAGGAGCGCTGCGTGGAGGGATGCCACGCTACAAATACATCGCCAACAGAATTCTTACCTTCATCCAGAATATCCTGCTCGGAGAGAAACTCTCGGAATACCACACAGGGTACCGGGCTTTCACCGCAAACATCCTCCATACCATCAACTTTGAAAAAAATTCTGATGATTTCGTCTTCGACAACGAGATGATCGCCCAGATCTTCAATGCCGGTTATCAGATCGCGGAAATCACCTGCCCCACCAAATACACCCCTGAAAGCTCTTCCATCAGTTTCCGCCGCAGCGTTAAATACGGCCTTGGCGTCCTGGCTACATCCATAAAATACCGTCTGCACAGGGCCGGGATCGTGGAATATGAAATTTTTATTACTCCATTGCCGGAGGCTGAAACCTCATGAATTGAATCATCCATAAATCAAAACTTATGAATACCAGGAAATACATCCTCTTCATTCTTCTCCTTCTGGGATCCACAAGCCTGCTGAGCCAGGAAATCGATGACAGCAAAACCTCCTCCCCTTTCTATTTTGAATTTGAATTCCTAAGCCGATATATCTGGCGCGGGCTGAACGCCGGTGGCAATACCCCTTCAATGCAGCCCACCATTGGCGTGGAGTTCGCCCGAGCCAAACATTCCCTGGCGCTCGAAGCATTCGGAGTATACTCTGTTGGCGGGCAATTCATCCAGGAGGTTGATATGACATTGTCATATACTTACAACGACTTCCTCACCCTGGCGCTGAACGATTACTTCAATACCACAGATGACCTCTCAGGGCCATCATGGTTTGACTTGCGGAAGAGTCACACCGGGCATCTCCTTGAAGGTGCCGTTCAGTTCAATGGCACAGAGAAAATACCTTTCAATGCCTTCTTCGGAATGAACTTTTATGGTGATGACGCGCTCAGAATAAACGCTGATGGATCTGACGGAAAGATCATGAGAACCACCTATTTCGAAGTGGGATACACAAAAATGTTCACTGAAATGCAACTCGATCTCTTTCTGGGAGGCTCCCTGACCAATCCTGATGCAACCCGCGGTGAAACAGGTTATTACGACAATACATCTGCAGGAATCACTAACTTTGGCCTCAAACTTACGAGAGAACTGCAATTCAAAAACGAATATACCATCCCGATGCACACCAGCTTTATCGTGAACCCCAAGGCCGAAGCCGTGTTTATTGTTTTTGGAATCGTTCTTTAACACCCCCCTCGCCCCTCGGCTTCGCACGGGGTGACGGTAGTAAAAACCATTAACAATTAACCATTAACAATTAATAAATTAAAATGAACTCCATCCTCAAATCGATCCTTTTCTGGCTGCTGGCCATCATTCTTGCGACCGGTGTTGCAATCTACCAGCGCATGACCGGCCCCACCTACCCGATCAGTGGCAAAGTACAGCTCGGAGATGAATTGGTCTCCTACAAACTGATCCGCACCTGGGGCGAGGAGAGCGACGCAAAGCTGGTGATCCCGGTAAAACAGCAGAACGTGAGTGGTGAGTTCAGCTGGAAGCGGTATAAAAGCCATGATGAATGGGAATCCGTTGGGTTGGAACGCACCGGTGAGGGACTGGTAACCTGGATCCCCCGGCAGCCCCCTGCCGGCAAGGTGATGTATGAGGTGAGCCTCTTCTACGGGAACAGCGAGTATGTACTCACCCAGGAGCCTGCCATCATCCGCTTCAAAGGGGTAGTTCCCGACTGGGTCACCATCCTCCATGTGATCTTCATCTTCCTGGCTTTCATCCTTTCCATCCGGACAGGGCTGGAAGCCCTTGCAAAAGGGAGATACACCTTTGGATATACTGTGTTTACGGTCATATTCCTCGTGCTGGGCGGATTGGTGTTCGGACCCATCATGCAGAAATATGCATTTGGCGCCTACTGGACAGGTTGGCCGTTCGGTCACGACCTCACCGACAACAAGACAGCGGTGGCGGCAATCTTCTGGTTCATTGCCCTCTTCTCCCAGATCAGGAACAGGGCCACCAAACGGTGGGCTGCCATCGCCTCCCTGGTATTGCTGCTGGTATACCTGATCCCTCATTCGATGATGGGTTCGGAGCTGGATCACACCAAAGATGCCCCGCAAACCACAGAAAGCGCTGAATAAGATTGTTATCGAAATGAAGATGGCGTATATTTGCAGTAGGAATTTTGGAAAGAATTTCTATTCCTCTGAAAACCTGCAAGATGACAACATTCATTCACAACGGGCAACTCATTGCCATTGATGACCTGACCCTGCAGAAGGACAACCGTGCATTTTATTATGGTGATGGCTTTTTTGAAACGATCAGGCTGATCGATGGGCGCGGTGTGCACCTCGCTGACCATATCGACCGCATGAACCGGTCATTTCAGTTTTTGCAGCTTGAACCCCCGTTCCCTGCCGAGATGAGTCATCTCGATGACCTGATCCGCAAAATTGCTACCTCCAATCATATCACTGCCGGTGGCAGGGCAAGGATCACTTTCTATCGTGAATCGGGCGGGTTTTATACCCCCAACCACGACAGGTGTGGTTACCTGCTGGAATGCTATCCGCTGGATGAAAATCACTTTGAACTGAACAAAAAGGGGTTGCACCTCACACTTTATACCCAGAACCTGAAGCCGGTCCAACCCCTCTACTCCCTCAAAACCCTCAACAGCCTGCTGTACGTGCTGGCCGGCATCTATGCACGCAACAACCACTGTGATGATGCCCTCATCATCAATGAGTCAGAGAATATTATTGAATCCACCAGCAGCAACCTGTTCATTCTGAAGAACGATACCATCCTGACCCCGGGACTGGATGAAGGGTGCATCCCGGGGGTCATGCGTCGCAATCTCCTGAAAATCATCGAAAACAAATCCCCTTACCAGCTGGAAAGGGGAAACATTCGCCAACGTGACCTGCTGGAGGCGGATGAGATCTTCCTGACCAATGCCATACGAGGGATTCAATGGGTCGTAGGATTCAGGGAAAAGCGCTATTACAATAAAGTTTCAGCCCACCTCACCGCTTTACTGAACGAACACCTTGCAGAAAGCTGAAAACTATTTTTTGTGTAGTCCGCACTCACGTGTCTCCGGGTTTTCCCACCACCATCTTCCTGCCCTGAGATCCTCCCCAGGCTCAATGGCGCGTGTGCAAGGCTGGCAGCCGATGCTTGGGAAACCTTTTTCGTGCAGGGTGTTGTAGGGGATATTATTCGCCCGGATAAACTCCCATACCTGCGCCTCAGTCCAGTCGATCAAGGGATTAAGCTTAATCAGGCCGTTGTCGGCATCCCACTCGATCCGCTCCAGGTGTGTGCGGGTAACCGATTGCTCGCGCCTTAATCCGCATATCCACACTTCCAGCCCCCGAAAAGCCCTGCGCAGCGGTTCCACCTTACGGATATGGCAACACTGCTTCCGGTTTTCGATGCTGTCGTAAAACAGGTTGATCCCCTTTTCATTGACCATTGCTTCCACTGCCTGCCAATCAGGAAAATAAACCTGCAAACGGGTCTTGTACCTGGCGTTGGTTCGCGCTATCAGGTCGTAGGTCTCCGGAAAGAGCCTGCCTGTATCCAGGGTAAAAATCCTTGCTTCAGGATCGACACCAAGCACCAAATGGGTAATCACCTGGTCTTCGATGGAAAGGCTCGAAGAAAGTGCAATTTTGCCCTTGTGCTCTTCAAGAAACACCCTGAGCAGTTCCTCCTCATTCAAATGTTTATACCTGTTATTCAACTCTTTGACCTTCTCTTTCATCTCATTCATTTCTTTCATCTTCAAAAGTCAATATTAGTGAAAAATATCTGACAGCCTGAACGATGCTCCCGCCACAATCCCTTTCTCCCCTTTTTCTAATCTGCACGCTTCGTGATAGAAATCGTGTTCAAAGACGAGGATGTGTTGTTCAGCGAATGCCCTGGCCAGGTATTTCTCTTTCTCTGCCATGGCAAGCAGCGGCTGTATATCCACACTGGCCAGGTACGGAACCGGCACATGGGTTTTGCTGGGGATAAAATCGGCCAGGTATGCCACCACACCGTGCGCTGTAGTGATCAGCGGGATCATCTGCCCGCCGGTATGGCCATCCATGAACAACACCTCCACCCCTGGCAATAGCTCACCCGGCTTGTCCACAAGGTGCAATGTACCGTTATGAAGCATCGGCTCGTAATTGTCGGGGAAAAAGCTGGCTGCTTCACGGGGGTTGGGATTGACCGCCCATTCAAACTGCTTTCGCGAAATCCAGTGCCTCGCATTCGGAAACAGCAACCTGTCTCCAGCCTCATCCCGTACCACAGCTCCGCCAACATGGTCATCATGGAGATGGGTGAAAATCACATCGGTCACCTCATCCGGATTAAACCCCAGCCCTGTGATTTTGTCTATCAGGGGAACCTGGTCAGCGATGTACTTGTACCGATAGTACTTCTCATTCCTCTTGTTGCCGAATCCGGTGTCAATGAGGATGAGGGATTCCCCGGCACGCACCAGCAGCAGCCGGTTGCACATCGGTATCAGATTGTGTTCATCAGGTTCGTAATACTTTCCCCAGATGGACCTGGGAACAACACCGAACGCCACGCCTCCGTCCATGCGCCAGGTTTCTGTAATGATTGAATATAACTGCATCGAAAAAATTAATATTTGAATAATATGGATATAAAAACAATGACCTATTCAGGAAAGAAGTAGTTATCCCGCGGGTTTCCATGACGATTCCTCATTGCGTAAAGAATGACAACTGAAATCAAAGGTGAGGGACAACATCCTTTTCATTCATTCCTGAATCAATCAACAAAGATGATCAAAAACTGTTTGATAAAGGTGGCAAAGTAAGGAATTACTATCTTTGCGGATCATAAACCATTTTTTAGTTTAAAAAGTTCTACTGAATTCAATAAAAACACAGGCACTATGAAGAGGATTTTGATTCTTTCAACAGTATTAATGGGATTTACTTTGCTGGCACAAGGACAGGCAAAAGGCCCCGAGATCAAGTTTGAAAATATTGAGCATAATTACGGTCAGATACCAGAAGGAGGCGGAGTGGCCAACCACACCTTTACATTCACCAACACCGGTGATGAGCCCCTGGTACTCACGAAAGTGCAGCCCGGTTGCGGATGCACGGCATCTGACTACACCAAAACACCCATCTTGCCGGGCGAACGCGGAATGGTCACGGCAGGATACAACCCCCTGGGCCGCCCCGGGGCTTTCAAGAAAAGCATCATGGTCGTTTCCAACGCCAAATCAACCCCTACTCTCACATTGTTCATCAGCGGCAATGTCATCCCGAAACCAAAGGATTATACCGACACCTTCCGGGTTCACCTGGGCGACCTGCTGTTTGAGCGCAATAATCCCGTTTTCCATCAAATGCAACCGGATGAAGTCCGCAACGACACGATCCGATTCTTCAACAACAGCGACAAAGAGATGGAGATTGCACTAAAGAGCGCCCCCGATCACATCACCGTGAAAGTGATGCCCGCCAAAGTAAAAAGCAGGCAGCGCGGTTATATGGTATTCACCTACAATGCAGGGAAGGCAAACACCTCCGGCAACCGAAATGACAGGCTCCAGTTTCAGACCAATGACCCGAAACAGGAACTCAAAATCATCTTTGTATCGGCATCTATCCTTGAGCGCGCCCCGGAACCCACACCCGCACAAAAATATCCATACCAGATGGGAAGCCTCAGGATGACCCGCAACAGTATCTCTTTCCCGGAAATTCTCAATACCCAAAAGAAATCCGACACTCTTGTCCTTTATAACGATGGTAAATATCCCGTCACCATCAAATTCAGTGAGTTCCCTGCACACGTCACCCCTACCCTCTCCAACCCTACGGTGGAACCCGGCAAAACCATCGTAATCAGGGTTGAGTATGATGCCACCAAAACCGAAAAATTCGGATTCAATACCAATGACCGGGTTTATATGCAGACCAACGATAGCCTGCAGCCCCTCAAGGTATTCTACATCTCCGCCAATGTAAAGGAAGATTTCTCAAAGATGACCCCAAAACAACTCGCGAATGCCCCGAAAGCCACTTTTGAGGAACGCATCTTCGATTTCGGCACCAAACCCTCCGGACCGGCTATCCCGCACAGCTTCATCCTGACCAACACCGGCAAAAGCGACCTGATCATCAGGAATGTGCAGGCCAGTTGCGGCTGCACCGCCACCAAACCCGAAAAGACCGTCATCAAACCGGGTGAAAAAAGCAAAATCGACATCACCTTTGACACCAAACACCGGAATGGGATGCAGCACAAAAGCATTACAGTGGTCACCAACGACCCTGAGAATTCCGTGATCCTGCTCCAGGTCAAAGGAACGCTTGAACAAACACAGCAATAATTTCTTCTGTCATGATACAAAAAATGATCTTGTCGGTGCTGCCGGCCCTGTTCTTTATGCATGCCAGTGCCCAGGACCTGAAATGGGATGCCACGTCCTTTCGTTTCCCTGTCTCTGCCAATCAATATAAACCCCTCAACAACACCTTTACATTCGTCAACAGCGGTGATTCAGCCATCAATATTGTTGATATCATCCCCGGATCTGATGTGATGGTGGAGAATTATTCCAGGGGAACCATCCCTCCTGGTGGCAAGGGCTTCCTGAAAGCAACGGTTTCCCCATCATCGATCCGCGGGCCATTTACCCGCACCCTGACGGTAATGACTGATGAAACACGGCAACCCGAATACATCCTTACCCTTGAAGGCGAAATCAGGCTGATCGAGAACGATGTGGCTGCAAAATATCCGCTGAGCCTCGGCCATATGCGCTACAAACCTTTCTACCACCTCTTTTTCAACCTCAAGGTGACCGAAACCCGCACCGATACCATATTTATATACAACGGCTGGGATAAGGAGATGACCCTGAATTTTGACAACCTCCCCGGATACATCGACATCATTCCTCTGCCTGAGACACTGAAACCCGGCAAAGAGGGAATCCTCCTGGTTACGATGGATGCATCCATCAGGGGAGAGTACGATATGGTCTTTGACAAGGTTTTACTGAAAACCAACGACGCCCTGGAACCGGAAAAGACACTGGATATCATCGCCGTGATTGTGGATGACTTCAGTAAATTCGAAAACGGAGACTACAGCACAGCGCCTGTGGCTAAATTCAGCACCCTGAATTACGACTTCGGCACGATCAAACAGAGTTCCATCGTCAGGTTCACCCTGGAATTGTCCAACCCCGGCGCTGACACCCTGTTCCTGCGCAAGAGCAACTCAAGCTGCGGCTGCACCGTTGGCAAACCCGAGAAGAGCAGCCTGGCACCCGACGAGAGCACCAACATCCAGATCTCCTTCAACACCTTTGGCAGGCATGGCAGACAGAGTATCTCCGTCACTTTCCTCACCAACGACCCGAAGAACCCGTCTCAGGTTTTTACGCTCGAAGGGTTTGTAGAGTAATCCATCTCTTTTTTCTTCCCCGGGGGAATCAGATAAGTGGCCCCTATTGCCAGTAGCGCTGCAAAGAAGAAGTTCACCAACTTGGCGGTAATGATCTTATCCAATCCGGTGCTTACCCAAATGATGGTGAATATCAGCCCTCCGGCTATCGTAATGACAGCAGCGCGGCCATGAAACCTCTTCCAGAACAGCGTAAAGAGGATGACGATAGAGAAGGTACATCCGATGCCGGCCCATACATAACTTACCAGTGTAAAAATCAGCTTCTGCGGCGAAATATAGGCAAGCCCCAGTGCCACGGCAGCAAGCAGTGCAGTGATGATCCGGGATTGCGTCAGAAATGCTTTGCCATGAGACTTTTTTGACAAAGGTTTGATGAAATTCTCGCTCAATTCAGTCGCGGAGAGGACCAGCAGCGAGTCGGCAGTGGAGATCATGGCAGCGATGGCGCCGGTGATTAATACAGCAGCGATAGCGGGAGGGAAAATTTTGAGTATAACGGCGGGCATTACATACTCCTGGTCTGCCAGGGTTCCGGGGCCAAAGATCGCAAGTCCGATGAGACCCAGGAGCATCGCCCCGGTGTAGGCCACCAGAGTCCATGCGATGCCGATATTTCTGGCACGTATCGCCTGTTGTTTGTTGCGTATCGCCATAAAACGGAGCGAGAGCTGGGGCATCCCACCCAGGTATCCGAAGAACCAGCTGAAGCCACCCATCAGCACCACACCGGCACTGAATCCTTTCATCCCGTTGAAAAGAGACAGATGCCCCGGCCCAGCCTGGTGCAAAGCGTCTGTGATGCTGGTGGCATACAACCCTGGTGTGTTGGAAAGATAGATAAACCCTGCAATGGGCCCCACAATGAGGGTAATGATCATCACAAGTGCCTGAACCACATCGGTATAAGCCACACTCCTGAAGCCACCATAAATGGCATACGGCACGATAATCAGCGCTGTGATCAGCATCCCCCATTCGGGTGGGATCGAGAACATCGCATGGAGGGTCTTTCCTCCCCCCATGAACTGCGCACCCACATAGAAAAAGAAGAAAAACACGATGGTGGAGCTCCCCACGATGCGGATGGCACGCCCGGCGTCACCATGCCTGCGGGCCAGGTAATCGGCAAAGGTATTCGCTTCATAACGCTCCGCCTCATCACGAAGGCGCCACGCCAGGAGCCACCAGGCCGTGATAATCCCCAGCACGCACCCCAGGGCTGTCCATATCTCCGTCAGCCCCAGGGCATAAGCCGCTCCGGGCAGACCCAGCAACGCCCAGGATGACTCCCCCGTGGCCCGCTCCGACAGCGCCGCCACCCACCCCGGCAAACTGCGCCCCGCGATCGAATAGTCACTCCCCGATTTTACCTTCCTACCCTGGTATATCCCCCATATGATCAACAGGGAGACATACACCAGCATCACCAGCAAGAGTTGAGATTGTGTTTCCATGATGCAAGTTTAAAGTTAAAAACTAAAAGTTAAAAACTAAAAGTGAGCAGATGCAATGATTTGACAAGCGCAGTCGAAGATACCGCCAAAAGCGGTACGATGGCAAATCATTAGCAGCTGCCATCCTGCTGAAGGCGGGACTAAAGTATAAAGTTATGCATTTGGCGGCTTTACTTTGTGTCCACTGTGAAAACTCAGTGTATTCAGTGGTTAAAAGAATCTTTCCCACAGGAAGACCCTGGCATAAACATGTGAAGTTCGAAAAATTTACCGTAGGTTTACAATCCGAAAACAAACACCCGCAAATGACCCCGAGAATCACCCTCAAATCGAAGAAAGACGAAGCCGTACGCCGATACCACCCCTGGGTTTTCAGCGGCGCCATCAAAGAGATTGAAGGCAACCCCGGTGAGGGGGACTGGGTAGAGGTTTACAGCAATAAGGGAAGCTACCTGGCAAGCGGGCACTTCCAGTCTGAGGGCTCCATTGCCGTGCGGCTCCTCACCTGGGACAAGAGTAAGCCCGACGCTGCTTTCTGGCAGGAGCGCCTCCGTGACGCCTTCGCCCTGCGTAAGCGGATGGGCCTCACGAGCCACCCCGACCTCAACGCCTACCGCCTCATCTTCGCCGAAGGGGATCTCCTCCCCGGCCTCATCATCGACCATTACGATGGCCACCTCGTCATCCAGTGCCACTCCACCGGCATGACGCAGGCCCTCGGCCATATCACCGAAGCGCTGCAGACGCTCTATGGCAGCAGCCTGAAAGGGATCTACAACAAAAGCGAAAGCACCATGAAAGGGAACGCCGGCGGCAACACCCACCTCATGGGCGACGCATCAGAAACCATGATCAACGAGTACGGCTCAAAGTTCACCGTCAACTGGGAGAAGGGCCAGAAGACCGGCTTCTTCGTGGACCAGCGCGAGAACCGCAGGCTTGTCGGGGAGCTGGCCAGAGGGAAACGGGTGCTGAACACCTTCTGCTACACCGGGGGCTTCTCCGTGGCAGCGCTCCACGGCGGCGCCACCCTCGTCCACTCCGTCGACAGCTCCGCCTACGCCATCGGCCTCACCGAAGAGCACATCCGCGCCAACGGCTTCAACCCTGAAACCCATCAATCCTTTGTCAGCGACACCCTCGACTTCCTCCGTGAAACCGACCAGGCATACGATCTCATCATCCTCGACCCCCCTGCCTACGCCAAGCACCTCAGCGCCAGGCACAACGCCGTGCAGGGATACAAACGCCTCAACGCCGCTGCCATGGCCATCCTGCCACCAGGCGGACTCCTGATGACCTTTAGCTGCTCACAGGTCGTGGGCAGAGGGCTCTTTGAATCCACCATCATGGCAGCCGCCCTCACCGCCAACCGCCCTGTGAAGATCCTCGCCAGGCTCTCCCAACCCCCAGACCACCCCGTCTCGATCTACCACCCCGAAGGGGAATACCTCAAAGGATTGCTTCTTTCGGTAGGGTAACGGATTGCCCTTGGCGCAAAGCGACAATTGAAGCGATATGGCTTCTAAGTTTAAAACTAAAAACGAAGAACTAAAAGTAAGTGGATACGCAATCACATCCTAAACATATAAACAACTCAACCTTCTAAACATCCTAAACCTTCTAAACTTCTATGAAAACAATACCAGCCATAACACAACGCTACAGTCCGATGGGTTTCAACCCTGAGCGGCTGATCACAGACGAAGAGCGAAATACCTTGTTTAACGCAGCGCGCTGGGCTGCCAGCAGCTTCAACGAGCAACCCTGGCGCTTCATCTGGGCCGACCGCACCGACCCCGAAGCATGGGATACCATGATCAGCCTTTTGACGGAGTACAACCAGCGCTGGGCGTCCACATCCTCGTTGCTGGTGATGGCGATCGCTTCGGAAATTTTCGATAAGACGGGCAAACGCAACGGACATGCCAGGTATGACCTGGGAATGTCGGTGGCCAATATGGTGATCCAGGCCACCTCGATGGGATTGCAGGCACACCAGATGGGGGGCTTTGACGGGAAGCGTGCCGTGACGGAGCTGGATATCCCGGAGGGGTTTGCACCGGTCGCCGTCATAGCGCTGGGTGAAGCGGTTTCTGTGGATCAGGTGGCGGAGGAGTTCCGCGAAAGAGCATCAGAGGCCAGGGTCAGGAAAAGCCTGGATACCTTTGCTTTCCGGGGTGGATTTGGCAGGAAGGGGTAGCCAGGATCAGTGAAAGCCTCCTTTGCCACGGTATAGCGACACCGGGCCGTCGAGTTTCAGCTTCAGCACAGTAGTGTAAGGGTCGATAGACTCCCACGGGATGTCGAAATAGACGATGCCCGGCACGGGGCTCCACGAGATCTTCCCCACGATTTTATGTTCGATTTTCGTATCGGTTCCCAGCACGGAGACCTCGAGGATCTGGTTGCGCAGCCCTTTGATCACCGCTTTGTCGGCGGGGCCCTGCGTGAGGAAGAGGTAGAGAATGGTGGAGTCGGTGGAGAGTGTTGTGGGGCCATAAAAGTGGCCGTAAGGGATCCCTTTGTGGGTGCCGAAGATCGCCTCGTCGTGCTTGCGCGTCCAGGTGCCCAGCTCCGTCAGGATCTCCACCTGCTTCTCCGGGATGGTGCCATCCTCCTTCGGACCGATGTCGAGCAGGAGATTCCCTCCCATGCTGATCACGTCGGCGAAGATGGTGATGATCTCGTAAGGGGTCTTGTAGTTCGTATCCTTATGCTGATACCCCCATGAGTCGTTCATGGTCATGCAGAGCTCCCACGCTTTGGAGGCGGGAGGCACCACGGGGGTATGCTGCTCCGGCGTATCGTAGTCGCCGTGCCCCTGGAGGCGACCGTTGATGATCGCCTTCGGGTTGTGGGTCACGATCCTCCGGCGTATCCCAGGGGCGTCCCACTCTTCGGCGCTGTGTTCCCAGTCGCCGTCGAACCACCACAGGTCGGGGTTGTATTGCACCAGCAGCTCGTCGATCTGTTTGTTGCAGAACGACATATACTTCTGCCACCGTGCCTGGTCGTCGCTCACCTTGTAGCGGCCCGAGTCGCGCAGGAAGCCCGGGTAGTCGGGGTGGGTCCAGTCGATCAGGGAGAAATAGAGCCCCGTCTTGATATTGGCTTTGCGCAGCTCCTCCACGAAGGGGGTGAGCACATCCCGTTTTGCGGGCGACCCTTTGGGGATGCTGAGGTCGTTGACTTTCGTGTTCCAGAGGGCAACCCCATCGTGGTGCTTGGAGGTGATCACCGCGTAGCGCGCCCCCGAAGCACCGATCAGCTTCACCCACTCCGCCGGGTCGTAGGCAGAGGCGGTAAACCGATCGATCTGCTTCATATAGACATCGTGCGGAACCCGGCCATTGTGAAACGACCACGACTCACTCACCCCATCCACCGCGTAGATGCCCCAGTGGATAAAGATACCCAGCCGTGCACCGGCAAACCACTCCAGCTTGCCCAGGGAGTCGTGCTGTGCCATGTGCACCAGCGGCCAGCACAACAACAATAAGAATAGCACCTTCTTTTTCATCCTGCGATAATACGGAGAAAAATGGAAATATTTCTCCCGCTGATCGCGGTAAAAAATCTTCCCGCTGATCTGCGCTGAAATCTGCGATCATCTGCGGGAAAAAATTCTTCCC
>JAWOGX010000319.1:0-5976 GCA_046496455.1 Bacteroidales bacterium
AGGAAAACACTATCAATCACCCTGCTTTGCGGTGTTGGTCATGTGGCAGGATCAATCATCCTTGGCATGATCGGAATAGCAGCAGGAATCCTATTAACCAGCCTGGAATTCATCGAAGGGGTGAGAGGTGAAATCGCCACATGGGTGCTGATCACTTTCGGATTGGTTTATATGGCCTGGGGTATACGGAAAGCCCTCCGGAACAAACCTCATACCCACACCCATACCCACGCCGACGGAACAGTGCATCAGCACCATCATGATCATCACGATGAACACACCCACGCCCATACCTCCCTAACTCCCTGGATCCTCTTCACCATCTTCATTCTTGGGCCATGTGAACCACTCATTCCATTGCTGATGTATCCGGCTGCCTTACACAGCGCATACGGCATCTGGATGGTGAGCCTTGTCTTTGGGGTTGCCACGATTATGACCATGATGGTGGTGGTCGGAGTAGTTTACGCAGGAATAAAACCGTTGAAATTCAGCTTTGCCGAAAAGTATATGCACGCCATTGCCGGCTTTACCATCCTGGTTTGCGGTCTTGCCATGCAGTTCCTCGGACTGTGATCACAGAAAAGCTGCGACTTCTTTCAACCAATCTGCAAAACGGTCAAAACCATCACCGGTTTTGGCAGATACTTCAAATATCTTCAGTTTCGGGTTTACGCGAAGGGCATTTTCAACTGCACGCTCAGTGCTGAAACCTGCCGGCCCTGCCAGGTCAGTCTTGCTGATGACACAGACATGTGAGGTATCAAACATATTGGGGTATTTCAATGGCTTGTCCTCCCCTTCAGGTGCGCTCAGCAACACCACCCGGAAATTCTCTCCCAGGTCAAACAGAGAGGGGCACATCAGGTTGCCAACATTCTCAATGATGACCAGTGTGTTGGGATCCGGATCCAGGTGCTTTACGGCATGCCCGGTCGTTTCAGCATCCAGATGACAACTGTTGCCGGTATTGATCTGAATGACCGGAATATTAAGCTTGGCAATCCTGTCTGCATCCAGGGTTCCCTGCTGATCCCCCTCCACCACACAAATCCTGGCACCTTCTCCAAACCGCTCAATGATGGCTTCAATAAGGGTCGTCTTTCCCGATCCGGGGGAGCTAACCAGGTTGAGTGCAGTGATCTTTTTTGCTTCGAAATAGCCACGATTCCGCTCTGCATGCAATTGGTTCCGGTTCAGGATATCCTGTTGAACCTGGATCTCTGTAGGCGAATGGTCATGGTCATGCCCGTGATGATGCCCGTCTTCATGATTATGATCATGATCGTGTTGATGACTGTGATGATGGTCTGAATCCCGAAGGATAAACCGGGGTTTTGAGGTATCTCCACATCCGCAAATGTCACACATATACTCTTGATTTAGTGATGTTTATTCTGCTTCTACTGATTGAACGAAAAGTTCACGCCCCCTGATGATCTCCGCATCAAAATTACCACATTCCGGACAACTTGTCACAAATCCGTCAGCTTGAAACTCGTGCCGGCAATTACGGCACACAGCTAACGGCTCCGGCCTTTCAATGAACACCTCAGCACCCTCCATCATTGTCCCTTTGGTGGCTGAATCCAGTGCAAACCTTAAGGCCTTGTCATCTACACAGGTCAATGCACCGATAACCAGTTTAACGCTCGCCGCACGATGCCGGCCATGCTCCTTAAGCACCCTGAGCACTACATCTACAATTCCCGTTGCTACAGAAACCTCATGCATCTTGCAATACTTTTTCTTTCAAATATTTACACAACATTATGATCAGCATATCCTCGGCAACAACTCTCCTTCGGGCATAGATATGATCCTCGACCCTCCAATCACGGTTTTCATCCGCACCTGCCTGTGATGGATGTCCACAACCTCTCCGATCCTGATTGCATCAGCACCATATGGACTTTGTTTAAGCAACGAAATCGCTCTTTCACTATCTTCAGGTGCTGCGATGATCACCATCTTCCCTTCATTGGCAATATGCAGAACATCAAACCCAAACAGTTCACACATGGCTTTTACAGGATTCCTGACAGGAATGGCCGTTTCAAAAACCTCAATGCCAAAACCACTCATTTCTGCAATTTCACAAAGTACCGATGCAAGGCCTCCCCGGGTTGGGTCGCGCATAAAACGGAGATTTAATCCAGCTTCTGTGAGCGGCGTCAACATCGTATTCAGAGGCGCACAATCGGATTCCACATCAGAATAAAACCCAAGGTGATTGCGGGCGGCGAGAACTGCCATCCCATGGTCGCCCAATGTCCCATTCAGGATCACATGGTCACCCGGCCGGATAAGCCTTCCGGTGGCCAACTCTGCGTATTGCACGGCGACCTCGCCAACACCGGCTGTCGTGATGAACATCTGATCACACTGCCCGCGCCCCACTACCTTGGTGTCTCCGCAGACTATCCTTACGCCGCAACTCCTGGCTACCTCTGCCATGCTGATCACAATCTCTTCCAACAGGGCTATTTCGAGTCCTTCTTCAAGGATGAAAGAGGCACTCAGATAAAGCGGCTTTGCCCCTGATGCTGCCAGGTCATTGACCGTTCCGCAAACAGCAAGTTTTCCGATATCTCCTCCCGGAAACTGCAACGGCTGGACCACAAACGCATCGGTGGTAAATGCCATCCGGGGACGAATTCCATCCATGACGGCTGCATCTGCCAGCTGGTTCAGCTCAGGATCTGCAAAATGCAACCTGAAGACACGGTCGATGAGACTGTGCATCAACCTGCCGCCACTCCCGTGGGCCATGAGTATTTTTCCAAGCTTAGCTCCGGACATACTGATACCAGGTTTGGCATGCCCCTTCTGCAGATACCATGCAGGCACCCACAGGATTGCCCGGGTTGCATACCTTGTGATACAAACTACATTCATCAGGTTTAATCAACCCCTTCAGCACATCACCACACCGGCAACCTTTGGGATCTCCTGTCTCCTCCTCCGGTAAACCGTACACCACCGATGCATCATGGGCCATGAATTGATCCCTGATGTTCAAACCACTCTCTTCTAACATTCCCAATCCTCTCCACCAGGCATCGCCCGGTTTAAAAACCATACTCACCAATTTTCTGGCTTTTGGGTTGCCCTCTGGCTTCACTGCCCTGGAATACTGAATCTCTACCTGCTGCTTTCCCTGCTGATGCTGCCTGACAAGCATCAGAACCGCCTGAAGGAGATCAACAGGCTCGAATCCCGCGATAACACAGCCAACACCAAAATTGCGCACGAGTGGCTGGTACATCTCTGTGCCGGCAATAGTGCTCACATGCCCCGGACACAGATATCCGTCAACCCTGATCCCTTCATGAATGATGGCTGCCATGGCAGGGGGCATCAGTTTGTGGGCGCTGAAGAGAAAAAAGTTCTTCAATGATGCTTCCGATGCTTTTGCAATGGCTACAGCACTCGCAGGAGCAGTGGTTTCAAATCCGATACCCAGGAAGACAAACTCGCGTGATGGGTTTTGCTTTGCCTGCTCCAGGCATTGCAACGGTGAAAACACTACCTTGATATCCCCCCCATCTGCAGCGGCTTTCTCAAGGCTTCCCTGGCTTCCCGGAACGCGGATCAGGTCACCATAGGTGCAAATCGTCACGTTCCCTGATCTGGCGAGTCTTATCGCTTTGTCGATGTAGCCCCGGCCTGTCACACACACCGGACATCCAGGACCAGATAATAGTCTGATTTGCTTCGGCAAGAGAGCAGGAATTCCAAACCTGTGCAATGCCATGGTATGCCCACCGCACACCTCCATAATGACAATTTCTTCCCTGATCTCCTTATGAATCTGATTCAGAAGAGTTTCACACAAAACAGGATCCCGGTATTCCTCAATATATTTCATCCGGATTTTGATTTTTCATGGCACGAATCAACGCAAGCTGAACCGCGGCATCCTCTTCACTGATCACCTGGAGGGCAAACCCGGAATGCACCAATACATAATCACCAGCCTTGATCTTATCAAGCAACTGAATGCCAATATTCACCGACATGCCACCGACCTCGGCCACAGCCATGTCGCCTTCAATGGAAATCACTTTGGCAGGAATGCTGAGACACATTACAATTTCCTCCTTTTTGCGGCAACTGCAAGCTGACCCAGGGAAAGCCCCCCATCGTTGCAAGGTACCTGTGATGGCATAAAGGTAAGATAATTTTCCCGGGATAATTTCCGGGTAAGTTTTTCTGCAAGTATCCTGTTTTGAAATGCCCCCCCCGAAAGGACTACTTTCCTGATACCGGTTTCGGTGTGGGCTCGTTGAACAGCCCCGGTGGCAAAAAGGATTACCGAATTATGGAATTTTGCCGCAATGAAAGGCACAGGCACACCTGAGAACAAATCCTCAGTGATTGCCTTTATGACAGCCTGTATCGTAAAACATCCCCCGTCATCGGGCAGGTATGAATCCGTTACCCCTGGTTTGGCAATGGATTCAAGCCGCATCGGCCCCTCAGCTTCAAAGGTTGGACGAAGGCAAATCCCGGTAAGAGCTGCAACTCCATCAAACAGCCTCCCAAGTCCTGAAGAACGGACTATGTTTATCCCTTTCTCCAGGGCGATGGCCACACCTTCGAAATTGTCAGGAGATACCTCTGGCATAAGATTGCACGCAATAGGGAGGGCATCTTTGCCATACACATCATAAAGCAGTGACATTCCTGTTCTCCATGGTTCAAGCGCAGCCCTGTCTCCTCCCGGAAGCGCAATAAGGCCTGCATGCTCTCTTCTTTCATAGGATTCCAATGTAGCCACCATGACCTCACTGCCCCAGATGTTGCCGTCATCGCCCAGGCCTGTCCCATCAAAGGATAGTCCGATCACGGGTTCATCAAGACCATATTCTGCCATACAGGCAGCAATATGGGCATGATGATGCTGAACCCTTTCCACAGGCAAACCCAGACTTTCAGCATACCTGGTGGCCAGGTAATCAGGATGAAGGTCTGCTGCAACCAACGTTGGCGTAAACCTGTACATCTTCCGAAAGCGCTGAACAGCCTCAAGGTAAAAATCGTACGTCCCGGCATGCTGCAAATCCCCGATGTGCTGACTAAGGACCGCCTGTTTTCCCCTGCCAATGCAAAATGTACCCTTAAGCTCACCTCCTGCTGCGAATATCCCCTCCACCTGCAGCGGCCTTCCACGGGCGTCAATGATGATGCCCAGGATTCCTCCATCTACCTCCGCCACAGCCCCGCGCCCCTTGCGCCCCCAACCAATGTCGAACTGGCGCGAAGGGCGCAATTCCAGGGTTGCCTTCCGGCCTGCAGGGAGCGGAATGACCTCTATAGAGCCGTAAGCAATTTCCAGATTGAGCACCTGCCTGTTGGCATAGGTCAGCTTCGCCCGCATGACGGTCTCGCCTTCTCTGGCCGAGCCCACCGGGCAGACCAGAGATCCAAGCGTTACCAGTCCATCGTGCTCCAAAACCTGAGCCGCCGCCAATGGCTGCACGGCCCCCACCGCGCCCAGGACTTCCGTCAGCCCCAGCGCATCGGCCACCAGCGTGCAGACTCCAATGGGCTGCAAAGCGTCCAGCAACGTCAACGCGCACTGGCCGAAGTGCGGTTGATGGGTGAGGTACCCGCCCGCCACAAGGATCAAGTCCCACAGAGGCGGCAGGTCGGGGTAGGAACGGTAGTTTCCATTCGCCCACATCGGCATGGCACGCTCTTCGGTCAGCCGAAGCGCCTCGCGGGCGATCGCCTGCTCGGTCTCCAGTTCCAGCGGCGTTGTGGCCATAGAGTATGGATATAACGACTTTGTGAACGCCGCGTCAATCACGTCCGACTCGGCAGCCTCCTCATGGAGCGCCCAGCGCGCTACCATGTTGTGTCCGGCATCACGAAGCACCTTCTGTGCGCCTTGCCCCACGCCCCATCCAGTGCCTGGTGTTAGGGTGAAGTTCCCGTCAACGACAGATGCCAGAAGCGTCTGGCTGGAGC
>JAWOGX010000139.1:0-5444 GCA_046496455.1 Bacteroidales bacterium
TCGGCCCATCGCCAGTCAGACCATTGTTCACATCGATGATCCTTCCGCAGCAGTGGGCACCCACTGAAATACCGGAACCCATATGGGCTACAATGAACCTGGACTCCTCATAAGTTTTCCCGATCATCCCCGCAAAATGTCTCGCAACAGTTCGCTGACTGAGTGTATGCATGATGCTTACCCTGTTGATACCCGGCATACCCGAGACCTTGGCCAGGTCAGTCATCTCATCAGTACAAGCAGGATCTACAGTGATGGCCTTCACCCCGTTTCCGATCATCCGTGCGATATCGTAGGCAATCAGCGCTCCCAGGTTCGACTCATGCTCAGCCATCGGATGATGCAGGTCCTCTATCATCCGCTCATTGACCAAATAAATCCCGCCCGGAATCGGCTTCAGCACACCACCCCGACACACTACAATGCCAATATCCGACAGGGTAATCTGGGCCCGTTCCAGTTCCTGAAGCACCGCAGCCTTACGAAGCTCAAACTGCCCCATCACGCCATGGCACTGCTTAAGGTCCTCTTCCTTGTGGCGTATATTGATGAGGAACAGTGCTTCGCGGTTGTTTCGAACCGAAACCAGGGTGGTTTGAGACACGGTCTTCAGAACGAGAATAAGGTTTTTCATAGTGATCTGGTTTGTGATTTTCGTGTACAAAAATAACAATATAACGAAACCGGCAAAATCTGAAGCTTATCCAAATAACGCTACCTTTGTGGCAGTGAGAAAACACCTGCTATGGACCTGACTCCTCTTTTTGGACTTACTCCTGAACAGTTGGCTGAACTTGTAAAAAACGAGGGGATGCCTGGATATACGGCCCGCCAGATTGCCGACTGGTTGTATAAAAAGGATATTGATGATATCAGCCAGATGACCAACCTCTCAGCAAAAGCCCGTGCCCAACTCGCTGAGAAATACACATTCGGGACCATAAAGCATGTGAAAGTTTCTGAATCTGACGACGGAACGAAGAAGTACCTCTTCCCTGCCGGAAACCTGAAATTCATCGAAGCAGCCTATATCCCTGATAAAGACAGGGCAACATTGTGCGTCTCGTCGCAGGTGGGGTGCAAGATGGGCTGTTTGTTCTGCATGACGGGAAAGCAGGGCTTCCAGGGCAACCTCACCGCAGGGCAGATCGTGAATCAGCTGCGAAGCATCCCCGAATGGCACGAGGTGACCAACATCGTCTATATGGGGATGGGTGAGCCGTTCGACAACCTTGAAGAAGTCATGCGTTCACTGGATATCCTCACCTCCGAATGGGGCATGGCGATGAGCCCCCGAAGGATCACCGTCTCCACCATCGGGATCATCCCTGCCATGAAAGCGTTTCTTGACCGAAGCCAGTGTCACCTGGCCATCAGCCTGCACACCCCGTTTGATGAAGAACGGCGCAACCTGATGCCGGTGCAGAACGTGTATCCGGTGCAGGATGTAATGGAAGAACTAAAGAAGTACGACTTCTCCGGCCAGCGCCGTGTCTCTTTCGAATACATCATGTTCGACGGGGTCAATGACACATCCCGCCATGTGAGGGAGACAGCCCGGCTGCTTCATGGCCTGTCGTGCCGTGTCAACCTAATCCGGTTTCACCCGATCCCCGGTACACCGCTCCAGGGATCACCGGATGAAAAAATCATGGAATTCCGTGATCAGCTCACCGCCAAAGGGATTTTTACCACCATACGGGCCTCCAGGGGACTCGACATCCAGGCTGCCTGCGGACTCCTTTCAACCAAAATGATGGGGGAAAAACAGGGAGAATAATTTTTCTCAAGTATAATTATTGAAACACATACCCGAACCCTATCCCAATCCCTGCAGAACTGAGTGCACAGCGGAAGAATGAATTGCTGCCCGGGGCCTGCCTGCGGTATCCCAACGAAACAACTGGCATCGGGATTTCTACTTCCAGCCCATACTTTTCAGAATACCCATAAATCAGGGCGCCGCCCAGTTTGAATTCGAAGTGGTTTGCCCCCAACCCGGATAACCAGGTAAATGCCAGATGGGGCCCTAATCCAGCATCATCCAATCCCCCAGACCAATGCTGCACAGCCATGGTCATACCACCTGTAATCCCGACAAAGCCTCTCTGCCTGAGAAAGAGATGCTCATAACTGGCATTGACAACAGAAGCCAGCAGCAAGGATGATGCGTAACCAGAAATACTTGAAAAACTCTGCGGCCAGGCCTCCTGGGCTGTTGTCATTCTCATCTGAAACAGCAAAAAAAATGCTGCCACCAGCATAATCATGATTTTTCTCATCGAAGCGTCTTTTGATGTTTTTTAAGACCATATTACAGCAATGCAAGGAGCATCATGAAATTGAATGTAAATATAAGGCAAAACAGAGAAATTCTATACCTTTGTCGTATAACTTTCTTCAGATCCTTCAACTTCTCATTATCATGCAAACCAGACTTCAAACCTCAAGAGAATACTTCAGATCACTGATGACCATTTATACAGCACTGGTGGCCGGGCAGATTGTTTTCCTGCTGGTAGCCCTCCTGATGCAGCAGATGAAACAACCATCCCCTTTCCCACCGGATTTCACCGGGTGGTTTGTATGGATTGTGCCCGTGGTGATTATCTTCGCAGTTGCCGGCAGCTGGGTGTTTTTCAGGCTCAGGCTCCCTTCCATGAGGCAAAGGGAGGAGCTTACAGTCAAAATGGCGATCTACCGCGCCATGCTGATCATCCGTTACGCCATCATGGAAACGGCATCCATCTTCGCCATCATCGGCTACTTTGCCACCGGAGAAAGGGTGTTTGCCTTGCTTGCCGGCCTGATCATCCTGTTCTTTTTAACTGCTCTCCCCTCGCGGGCAAGAGCCATCAACGATCTGGAAATGAATGCAGAAGATCAAAAGGCAATTATGGACCCCGATGCCGAAATCGCGGTAACGAGTGCCTGATCGTATCACGAACGGGGGTATAAGACCATATTCATTCTATATCGAAAAATCAAAGAGATCAATCAAACATCAGTACAATGAAAATCGTCAACATAAAAGAACAGCCAATCCACGAAACAGTCCATAAAGTTGCCGTTCGCAAGCTATATGATTACGAGACTGCGCAGGCAATGCATATCACGCTTGAGCCGGGAGAGAGCCTGAAACCGCATATTACAGCAACCGATGTGTTTTTTTACATCCTTGAAGGAGCCATTGACGTAAGGGTTGGTGACGAAACCATCACGGTACAGCAGGACCACCTGGTGGAGAGTCCGAAAGATATTGTCCACTGCCTTTCAAACAGTTCAGAAAAAAGGGGATGCATCCTGGTGGTCAAAGCCCCCCGCCCCACAAAACAGGCAAGGTTGCTCTGAATTTCTTCTGACATGCCCGGTCTGACCTGATTCATTTTCTCATCGCCAACTTGTAAAACAGGCAGGCAGGGATATCGTATCAAGCATATCTTTATCGAACCTGTAAATGCATTTTAATGAATGTTGCGATCTCGTTCATGGCTTCCGTGGCCTCCCTGAACATGGGTGCCAGTAACGGGTAGCAATGAATCATTCCGACACCGGCATGGAACGTAACATCAATCCCTGCATCCCTGGCCTTCAGATAAAACTGCTCGCCATCATCGTACAATTCATCATCCATCCCTGCATTGATCAGCATTGGTGGCAACCCGCCGAGGTCACCGAACAAAGGGGAAATCAATGGGTTGGTCGCAACATCATCTCCAACGTAATAATGGCTGAACACATGCCAGGAATTCAGAGGTGCAGGTGAAACGCTGTTTTTTGTCCGGTATGATTCACCCGCACAGGTCAGATCTGTCCATGGGGAGATGGCTACTGCTGCCACAGGCATGGGTAGGTTCCGCTCTTTCAGGGCAAGCAGGGTAGCGAGACACAAGCCGCCTCCGGCCGATTCACCTGCAAAAAGAATGTTGCCCGGCGTGTATCCGGCATCAAGCAACCACTGGTACACCCTGATGGAATCCTCCACGGCTGCCGGAAACGGATGTTCAGGCGCAAGCCTGTATTCATACAATAAGGTTGCAACGCCGGTGTTTTTCGCAAACTTCGAAATGATGCCCCTGTGGTCACTGCACGAACCTGATACATAACCTCCTCCATGGAGGTACATGATTGCTTTGGATGCATCTGCTCCATAAGGGATCAACCATTCTGCCGTCATCCCATTGATCACCAGCGGATCGACAGTAACACCCTGAGGAAGCCGGCCGAATTTCGCTGCACCTTTCTCGCATCGCTCCCTGAATGCGGGAATGGAAGTATTAAGATCAAACACCTCCTTTTTGCGCTGCCCGCGAAAAAGGTGTCCGTTTCTGATCATGAAGTTAAACAACCTGCTTTTAAAACTTGTCATACGCTGTTTTTCTTTTGGATTTTGCGGAACAGGAAATAAAAAGGGATACCCAGGGCGATGAGCGACAGCCCTATGGCGGCCTCACGGGGGCGTGCCGCAATAGTGTTGATCGTTAATGCAATGCAGAAGAGGATAAAGAGTGCCGGAATGACCGGATATCCCCACACCTTATAGGGCCGCTCGAGGTTGGGTTCCCGGATACGCATGACAAAGACACCCAGGGTGGTAGCACCATAAAAGAGGAATGCTGCAAAAATCAGGGTGTCAGTGAGCTGGTCGAAAGTGCCGGAGAGTACCAGCAAGGAGGACCATATCCCCTGCATCCAGAGTGAGTTCCCAGGCACCCTGGCCTTGTTTACCCTGGAAGCCCTCCTGAAGAAAATGCCCCTCTCTGCCATGGCAAAATAGATCCGTGAATTGCTCAGCACAGAGGCATGGGCGCAACCCAGGGTAGTGACAAGGATCAGCAGGGATATGACAAAAGCGCCGTGGTTGCCCCCGAAAACCCGCACCGCTTCGACAGCTGCGATTTTATTGGATGATTGGTAGATTTCCGTGAGATCTGATGTTGAGAGGAGCGAGAGGTATGCGGTATTCACCAGCAGATAAATGGCGATAACGCCAAAAAGTCCGAGCATCAGGCTGAGGGGAACATTCCTGTTGGGGTTTTTCACCTCCCCTGCCACAAACCCGACCGAGTTCCAACCTTCGTATGCCCAGAAAGCGGCAAGCATCGCGGTGAATATCGCACCGAATCCGGTGGCCCTTGCGGCAGGGGTTACCTCAAAAACCTGCCGGATGTCAGACTGTGGGGCAGAGAGCCCGAAGATGGAGATCAGCATGATGCCGGCAACCACAAGCAGGAGAAGGATGGTGCTGAGGCGCATACCGGTGCGGATCCCTAACGTATTGAAAAAGGTAAGAGCGAGGATGAGGCTGATGGCGAGCAATTTCACGTTGAAGCCGGCAAACGGATGGAACACCCCTCCAATTGACCACTCTGCCATCGCCGGGATCACATCCGGCAGCGGCGCCATGCTATGCAGCGACTGTGCGAATACATAAGCCAGCGAAG
>JAWOGX010000321.1:0-2701 GCA_046496455.1 Bacteroidales bacterium
CCCATTTCGGCAAACCGGATGATCTTAGAATGCTGGTGACACAGGCGCACCAGGCCGGGATCAATATTCTGCTCGATTTTGTAGCCAACCATGTGCATCAGGACCATCCCTATTATAAAGCCGATTCAGCAATAGCGACTGCGCTGAGGTTGCCGGACGGGACCCTAAATCTTGAGCGATGGGATGAGCACCGCCTCACAACTTGGTTCGATGTGTTTTTGCCAACACTTGACCTGGAGAGGGAGGATGTTGCCCGCACCGTTTCCGACTCAACTGTCTGGTGGGTCACTGAGTATCACATTGATGGGTTCAGGCACGACGCAGCAAAGCACATCCCGCTGACTTTCTGGAGGATGCTAACAAAGAAACTCAGGGAGCAGGTTGTTTATCCTGAGCAAAGGCCTGTATTTCAGATGGGTGAAACCTATGGCGGTGTTGAGCTCATCGGCAGTTATCTGGGTAGTGGTCTCCTGGATGCGCAGTTTGATTTCAACGTGTACGATGCAGCTTTGGGCGTTTTTGCCGGTGGCCAGTCGTTTGATCAACTGGGCCAGAGGCTGAAGCAAAGCCTTGCTTATTATGGCTCCCATAACCTCATGGGGTATATCACAGGGAATCAGGACCGTGGAAGGTTCATCTCCTATGCCGGTGGCGACCTGAAGTTTGAAGAGAACGCCAAGGCAGCAGGCTGGAGCAGGGAAATCGGTGTCGGTGATCCGGTTGGATACGATAAGCTCAACATGCTCATGGCTTTCAATATGACAATCCCGGGCGTTCCGGTGATCTATTACGGCGATGAATTCGGAATGGCAGGCGGCAATGACCCCGATTGCCGCCGTATGATGAGGTTTGGTCCGGAGCTAAATCCGAAGGAGGAGAAAAATCTCGAGATTACAAGGCGCCTCACCCTCCTCAGAAAGCAGAATATGGCACTCATGTACGGCGATATCTCCTACTGGAATCTGAACGGTAATACCCTTGTCTATGCAAGAAACTATTTCAGAAACAAGGTGATCGTGGTCTTCAACAATACCGGTGAGCCGGCTGATATTGATGTGAATGTCAAATCATTCGCACCGGATAAAAGCTTCCGTACCAATTTTGGCGGAACTTTGCGTGGTTCCGGTGACCAGCTCACGGTTTCATTGAAACCGTATTCATTTGAAGTGCTGACCCAAAGCAATTAATACCTAAACACTAACAACAAATCCAGCAGCTATGAAGTACAGTAATTTATCAATCCTGGCGTTGATCGCGGTACTGATGACAGCCTGCAACATCAACAAAAACAAAGAAGAAACTATGAATGAAGGACGAGGCCATGAGGTTTGGAGCAAGGATGCAGTGATCTATGAAGTGAATATCCGGCAATACACCGAAGAGGGGACTTTCAATGCGTTTCTCCCGCATATTCCCCGGCTAAAGGAAATGGGCGTGGATATTCTCTGGCTGATGCCGGTACATCCGGTTGGTGTATTGAACCGAAAAGGATCACTGGGAAGTTACTATGCGGTCAGGGATTATCGCGGAGTGAATCCGGAATTTGGTACCATGGATGACCTGAAAAACCTGGTTCAACAGGCACATGCACTCGGGATGAAGGTGATCCTTGATTGGGTGGCTAACCATACTGCATGGGATCACGTATGGACAGAAACCAATCCGGAATACTTCGAAAAGGACAAAAAGGGAGGGTTTATTTCACCTTACGACTGGACAGATGTGATCGCATTGGATTACAGCAATGATGCAATGCGTGATTCCATGATTGAAGCACTGAAGTTCTGGGTTAGGGTGGCAGATGTTGATGGATATCGTTGCGATGTGGCTGGCATGGTACCTACCGATTTCTGGGATGATGCAAGAAAGGCTCTTGAAGAGATCAAACCTGTATTTATGCTGGCTGAGGATGAGGACAATCCAGACCTGCTCAGGGAAGCGTTTGACATGAACTATACCTGGAAAGTGCATCATCTGATGACAAGGATTGTTAAGGGGGAATCGCCTGCCAGTGAATTCTGGACACACTTTGCCTGGAATGATTCAGTTTTTAACCCCGGGGTTTATCGGATGAATTTCATCACAAACCATGATGAGAATTCCTGGAATGGAACTGAATTCGAGAGGATGGGAGATGGGGTGAGGCATTTGCAGTACTTACTTTTATGATTCCAGGAATGCCTCTTATATACAGTGGTCAGGAAGCCGGATTGAACAAGCGTTTAAGGTTTTTTGAAAAGGATACCATCGATTGGACAACGGTGAAGTATCATGATTTTTACACCCGGCTGATTAGCATGAAAAAGGATCATAAACCCCTGTGGAATGGTGCCTACGGAGCGCCGATGGTGCAACTCGAAAACAATTACCCACTCCAGGTGGTGAGTTTTGCCAGGATGCAGGACGACGTTGCCGTGATAGCGATTTTCAACCTGAGTGATGAACCGGTTACGGGCCTGAAGGTGAAGCTGAATGATTTTTCAGGGAAGATGACCCAGCCATTGAGTGGCAAGCAGGTTGAACTTGCAGCCGAAGCCACATTAAATTTAGAACCCTGGCAATACGAAGTATTTGTTAAAGAATGATATTTAGCTGGATACAGGTCTTGTCCCGCTGCATGTGAAAATTCTGTGGCATTTATTTCCTATTTTTGCCATTGCAATCATATATTGCATAAAAACCAATTATGCTGAAAAGGCTA
>JAWOGX010000237.1:0-7267 GCA_046496455.1 Bacteroidales bacterium
TTTCGATTCATATTCCCGGCCGAACCGGCATCATCCCCCCTTTGCAGTCATGCTGCATCCCATACGTCACACCCTTGATGCTCAATGAATCCCGGAACCGGGCATTGCGGCAGGGGAGCAGCCACCACTGGTGCACCGCTTCCGACAAAGTTAAAAAAGAAACCGTCAGTCAGCGGGTTAAAATGATATAATCTTTCAACAAAGTGTTAAGGAATGCGATCCTTTTCTCTCTTTCGGAAGTCCTGATGAATGGATTGGTCTCAAAATAGGGATGATAGGGTTCAAGCGGGATCATCAGTTTGTCGGCAATATTTTGCGAAGCGATATCCAGTGCCTTAAGAGGCCCCTCTCCGGGATTTCTTTTAAGCCGTTCAAGGAGTTCCTTCACCCTGATCATCTCCGGTTCCGACATCTGCACCACGGAAGGGTAGGTGGGTTCATAGGCCTCGCGGGTGCGCATCTGCAGCAGGCGTGCGAGCGGGACCTCTTCGCTGCTCCTGATCCGCACCACAATGGTGTTGGCCAGAAGATCGCCCAATCGCTGGTTCTTGTCTGAGGAGGAAATCAGGATCAGTGCCAGGGTACCCAGCGACGACCAGATATCGACAGCGCGAAAAATCCAGCGCATCAGGTAATCACCCGGAATCGGACGATCCCCTTCCAGCTTCATCACTTTGATGCCCATAATCATCTTGCCGGGTGTCTGGCCCCGGTTGAAGATCTCAAAACCAAGCGTATACAGGGTGGCCACCGGAAGCACCACAATGTACGCGAAGTAATCGACCCTGTCCAGAAAGACGATGGTTCCCAGGAACATCATCACAAAAGAGAAAACCCCGATAATGATGAGATCTATGAGAAAGGCAAGAAATCGTTCACCAAATGAAGCAAGTTCATAAGTGATGGTGATTTTTTGCGCCGTGGTGATATCCGTTGATGGCATAGAATGGAAATCTTTATACTTTTACCCGGACAGATCAACCAACCAATGCGGGAATCACAATTCATTGACCAGAACAAGGAAAAGTGGCACGAATTTGAAAAAATTCTCCGGGATAAACAAGAGGATCCGGAAAAAATCAGCACACTTTTCGTTCAGGTCACCGAAGATCTCTCTTATGCCCGCACTTTTTACCCGAACCGTTCGGTGCGCCAGTATCTGAACCTGCTGTCAAGAAAGGTTTTTCTGAAGGTTTACCGGTACCGTGCCTTTCGCTGGTCCAGGTTCTGGCAGTTCTGGACGGATGAATTGCCCTTTGTGGTGCATGCATCCCGCAGACAAATGCTGCTGGCACTTGTCGTGTTTACCCTTACGATGGTCCTTGGGGTGATGTCATCGGCGTATGATCCCGGATTTACGGGCCTGGTGCTGGGGAGTGACTATATCGAGATGACCATGAGAAATATTGAACAGGGTGACCCGATGGCGGTGTACAAGAGCCAGGATGGGGGCACCATGTTTTTCGGGATCACCTGGAACAATGTCAGGGTGGCATTCTTAACTTTCATCATGGGGATATTTTTCGGCATAGGTTCAATCTATATATTGATTGTCAATGCCCTGATGCTTGGAGCATTCCAGTATTTTTTCCTGGAGCGGGGCCTTTTGCCGGAAGCGATGCTCACCATCTGGCAGCATGGCACCCTGGAGATCGCCAGCATCATCATTGCCGGAGGCGCCGGGATCACCCTTGGCCACGGCCTGGTCTTTCCGGGCACCTATACCAGGATGGAAGCGTTTCGCATCACTGCCTACCGCGGAATGAAACTGCTCCTCGGAACAGTACCCCTCTTCATCATGGCAGGTTTCATCGAGGGATTCGTCACACGCCAGACGGAAGCCCCGATGCTCCTCAGAATTATGGTGATCGTCGCTTCCTCAGCATTCATACTCTTCTATTTCGTCTGGCTTCCGTTCAGAAAACACTCCACCGACACTTTCAGGAAATTCCCACCCGAAAAGGTATCCCCCTCTGTTCCCTTCCGGTTGAGAACCGGGATCCTTACCAATGCAACCATCATCCGCGACAGCTTCGCTTTCCTCAAAGACAACGCCGGGCGATTCATCAGAATCGGATTCCCCGCTTCTTTGATCATCCTCGGTCTGTATTTATGGCTATACAGGGATTTTTTCTACCCCGAATTTTCACTCGGGGATATGTCCAGCTTTGCCCCGGGTGCCCCGGTGTTCTATATCGCTGATGTGTACAACCTCTTTCTTTACGAAGATTATCCGGCAGTATTCCCGCTCGCTGTCATCCTCTTCACCCTTGTGGTCCATATAGCCATGGTCCGGCTGGCGAAAACCGCGGGAATCCCACTGCGCAGACCGGGGCTGAAGTTCCTCTTTACCATGCTGGTAGTCTTTCTGGCTCATCTCTCATTTCTGCTTGTAGGATGGATTGTCCTGATCAATTTTATACTGATGATTTTCCTCTCTCCTGTATTCTTCAGCCTGATTGCCGCCGCCTATTTCCCGTCCGGAGCCCTGGGTTTCAGAGGGACCCTGGGCAGGTTGCTGGGGAGTTTCTATTTCAGGATTTTATTCCTGATACTGATTACCGCGATGATCTCCTTCTCGATGATGGTCATCTTCTCCACGCCATTGCTCTATCTCTATGCCGAATTCGGAATACAGCATATTGCCGTATTCAATGTCGGGGAAAACCTCCCTTACCTGGTATATCTCATTATCACGGGGATTACTTCGCTCTCCATTCTCTTCCCTTTCATTGCGGTGGCTGTCGTACTGAAGAAACGGTCCCTCGATGAAAAGGTGGATGCGGGATCGTTGATCACTTTTTTTGCACAGATTGGAAAACAAAGGAGGGCCTATGGGTTCAGGAGGGAAGATTAGCTTGTGGCCCCTGCTCCTTTTGATGGTGCTGCAGATGACGGCACTGCCCGCATCTGCCCGTGCCGGCGAAGAGCCTTTTGACCGGACACACTGGGAAAAGATCCGGAAAGGGGTCGATTATACCGAAGCACCCCCGAAATCGGCCCCGCTCAAAAAGGCCGGTATGCCGGAGATTCCTCCCATCAGCAAGATCCAGATGATCCTGAAGGTGATCATCATCGTGATTGTCGCGGGCATCTTGCTATTCCTGACGATCAGGCTTGTGCTGATGGAACGTTCGGGTATCAGGGTCCGAAGGCAGAAAGGGTACCATGACGAGACGGAACCGGAGTTCCGGCTGCCGGTGGGGACGCTGAAAGCGCAACTCAGTGAGGCCATGCGGCAGGGTGATTTCCGTATGGCAATCAGAATATTTTATCTGCTCCAGCTGAATATCCTTGAAGGTGAGCGGTTGATACACCTGAGCGGTGATAAGACCAACCATCAATATATCAGGGAATTAAGAGGCACTGCCTGGCATGATCCGTTCAGCATGCTCACCCGTTGGTACGAAGCGATATGGTTTGGGGAGGCACCGATCAGTGGTGACATTCTCCGTCATCTGATGACTCCCTGGCAAACCCTCAAAGGCAACGATAAATCATGACCACCACACGAAAACGGAACATCATCCTGATAGTGATCGGCGCATTGCTGCTGATTGCAGGGATCGTGGTGCTGGTACTCATGTTTTCGGGGAGGCAGAAAAGGTACGCCTGGATACCCCATTTCGAGTCACGGGGTTTGATGAAGAAGCAGCCATACGGCACTTATTACCTCCGGCAGCTCATGGAGAGAAGGGGCGGCAATGGGAAGATGGTAAGGATCCGGAAACCCCTGCAACAATTCTTCAGCAATCCGGGGCAGCAGCGCGGTGTCTATGTCTTCATCGGATATTCTCCTTTCTACACCGAGGAGGCAGGCGATGCCCTGCTATCTTTCGCTTCAGCAGGGAATACTGTTTTCCTGGGGGTTAACAAACTCCCGTCTGACCTTATTTTCCGACTTTCACTTGACGAAGGGGAGGTGTCGGCAACACTCAACGAACATCATCTGGCATGGGTCAACACCAGCCTCCGTAAAGGCGACTCCCTGCGCACCTGGAAATTCTGGCACCAGGAATCGCACCTGAACACCCCTTTCCGGTGGAAATCAATGGATACGGCTGTTTTCAACAACCGCAACCTCCCGGGGCAGATACTTGGCACCCTGAACGGCAAGGATATCACCTTTTACAGGATCGCTGTCGGGAAAGGGCAGATCCTCCTGCACTGCAACCCGATCTTTTACTCAAACTACTTCCTGGTCACCCGGGAGGGATACGACTACGCTTCAACCCTGTTCGGGTTCATACCCACCGGAAGTCATATCTACTTTGATGACTACAGCAATGCCCCGCCCAGCCACCCTTCCCGCGGCAAAACAGCAGAAGGGGCGTTGCCGGCAAGCTGGCTGGAGTTCATCCTGACCTCCCCTGGATTACAGTGGACCTGGGGCCTGCTGGCTGCCATGGGCCTGCTCTATCTGTTGTTCCGGTCAAGAAGGGTGCAGAGGCCCATCCCCGTGGTAGTTCCTAACATCAACACCACCCTGGAATATGTGAAAACGGTGGGGCAGATCTATTTCAGAAACAAAAATCACCACCAGCTGGCCCTGCTTCAGAAACAGCTTCTGATGCAACACCTTGCCTCCCGGTACAGCATCAGGCTGAACGCATCTTCAGAGCAACTGAGGCGGGAGGTAATGATCCGCACCGGGATCACGGAAGAACTGGCAGTGAAGCTGTTCAGAGCAATTGCGATGTTAGAGGAACGAAAAAAAATCACCGCTGAAGAGCTGGTGCACTGGTACGAAACATTAGATCAATTTTATCAGACCAATCAGAAAAGATATGGAAACATTCAACAATCTGCCGGAAACAGGATTTGACACCGGATTGATTCAGGAGAGCGGGCAGCGGATCAGGGAGGAGATCGCCAGGGTGGTGGTCGGACAGGATGATGCTGTGGAGCTGCTGCTTGTGGCGCTTTTCACGGGGGGGCATGTGCTGATTGAAGGGGTGCCGGGCATTGCCAAGACACTCACGGCACGCCTTCTTGCCAGGACACTGTCGGTCCGGTTTTCACGCATTCAGTTTACCCCCGATATGATGCCCGCCGACATCATCGGCACCACGGTCTTCAACATGCAAACCTCCGCATTCATCTTCAACCAGGGCCCTGTCTTCGCCAACCTCGTGCTGGCCGATGAGATCAACAGGGCCCCGGCTAAAACGCAGGCCGCCCTTTTCGAGGTGATGGAGGAGCGCCAGATCACGGTGGATGGGCACACCTACCCGATGGAGCAACCCTTTATGGTGGTTGCCACCCAGAACCCCATCGAACAGGAAGGAACCTATAAACTCCCGGAAGCACAGCTCGACAGGTTCCTCTTCAGGATCAAAATCCCTTACCCTTCGCTGGAAGAGGAACTTGCCATCCTGAAAAGGTTCCAGGACGATTTCGACATGCGGGTGGTTGAAGAGGTGAATCCTGTGATTACCCCGGAATCCATCAGCGCATGCAGGACCCTGATCGAAAAGGTGCTGATCCGTGAAGAGTTGCTGCAATACATCGCCAGGATCGTCCATGAATCACGCAACACCTCCGACCTGTTCCTCGGTGCTTCACCCAGGGCATCCGTTGCGGTGATGAAAGCCTCCAAAGCGCTTGCTGCTATCCGCGGCAGGGCATTCGTTACCCCGGATGACATCCGCTTTGTGCTGCCGCACCTCCTCAACCACAGGATCATCCTCTCACCGGAAAGGGAGATGGAAGGGGCGTGGCCAGAAGATGTCATCCAGGAGATTACCAAAAGGGTTGAAGTGCCAAGATGAAGCATATCAATCTGAATAACAGATTATTCCTGGTTCTTGGGACCATTGCTGTGATCTTTGCAGCCGGGTTCTTTGTCGGGGAACTTATTGCCATCGGCCAGGGATTGCTCATCCTGGCCGGTGCACTTACCCTTGCTGACCTGGTGTTTCTTTTCATGATCCGGAGACCGTTCAGGGTAAAGAGGGTTACCGACAAAATCCTCTCCCTTTCGGACCCGAACAGGATTGTTATTCTGATCGAAAACCTGACAGGGAGAACCCTGAAACTGATGGTGATTGATGAGTTGCCGTATCAGCTCCAGGTAAGGGACCTGCAGCTGCACACCACCATCCGGGGCAGGGAGAAAAAGAGGCTCATTTACCATATTTCGCCACCCAGGCGCGGCGAATACGGGTTTGGGCGCGTGGTGGTGTTTATGGCGTCACCCCTGGGACTGCTCCGGAGGCGCATATTTTTCCCCCTCGGGGCCATGATCCCGGTTTACCCTTCCCTGATCCAGGTAAAAAAGTATGCGCTTCATACCCTGCCAAAGCTATCGCAGTATTATGGTGTGAAAAAGATGCGGAAAATTGGCCATTCTTACGAGTTTGAAACCATCAAGAGCTATGTGCCCGGGGATGACAGGCGCACCGTCAACTGGAAAGCCACGAGCCGGAGAAACCACCTGATGGTCAATGTGTATGAGGATGAGAAATCGCAGAATGTGTATGCCGTGATCGACAAGTCGCGATCAATGATGCTTCCGTTCAACGGGTTGACGTTAATGGATTATGCCATCAATGCCAGCCTGGTAATTGCCAGCAGCGCATTGCAGAAGCACGACAAAGCGGGGCTGATCACTTTTTCTGATGTGATGGGCTCGATGATCCGTGCCGATGATGTGAGGCTTCAGCTTAACCGCATTGCAGGGGCGTTGTATCAGGAGCAGGAAAGGAACACTGAAGCCGACTTCGGATTGCTTTATCAGGGGATCGAAAAGCTGGTCCGGGGCCGCAGCCTCATCTTCCTTTATACCAGCTTTGGCAGCATTTACAGTGCCGAAAGGGTGATCCCCATGCTTCGGCGGATCAACAGGAAGCATCTCCTGGTCACGGTACTCTTCAAGAACACAGAACTGGAGCAATACAGCCAGGAACCGGCCGGGAACCTGGAAGAGATTTACCAGAAAACCATTGCCAGGCGTAATTCCATGGAAGCGGAACAGATTTCGGCCATGCTGGGACGGCACGGGATCGAAACCATCACTACCCGACCCGAAGACCTCACCATCAGCAGTATCAACAAATACCTCGAACTGAAAGCCAGAGGAAGGATCTAGCTAAGAGTTAAAAGTTAAGAGTTAAAAGTTAAGAGTTGTCAATGCCTGAATGGCGTAATGAAAGGGAGGCTACGTCTTGATGATGTGCTGATGTGATGATGTGTTGATGTGATGATGCCGGAGTGAAAGGGAGGCTACGCCCTGGCGTGGAGCTGATTGAATTCGTGCTAACATCCT
>JAWOGX010000277.1:0-25850 GCA_046496455.1 Bacteroidales bacterium
TATCAGAATATCTTCAAAAAAACCAACGGAGAGTACAACCGGCTCGGGGATGCCTTCATGTGGTCGAAAATTGATGCCGGTTCTGTTTCAAGCAACCGCAACATGGTGATTCTCGGGGATCCGGCGCTGAAACTGGCCTATCCGAAGCACCAGGTCCTCACGACACATGTCAATGACAGCCTTATAACCTCACCCACAGACACCCTGAAGGCCCTCTCAAAGGTAACCATCAGAGGGGCCGTGGCTGACCAGAACGGACAGGTGCTCACAAGCTTCAATGGTCTGTTGTACCCTGTTGTATTTGACAAGAAGATGACCTTCACCACCCTTGCCAATGATGCCGGAAGCTACCCAAAATCTTTCTGGATGCAGAAAAACACGTTGTACAAAGGCAAGGTGAGTGTGAAGGATGGATTGTTCAGCTTCAGCTTCATTGTCCCGAAGGACATAGCCTATGCTTACGGATTCGGCAAAATCAGTTATTATGCTGAAAACGGTACTGAAGATGCCCATGGCTATTTTGACAAGATCATCATCGGGGGCACCTCACCGGAAAACATTAGCGATTTAAAGGGGCCGGAGGTAAAGCTTTACCTTAATGATTCATCATTTGTATTTGGTGGAACGACTGATGCAAACCCGGTGCTTTTAGCCAGGGTGCGGGATGAATACGGCATCAATACGACAGGTGGCGGAATTGGGCACGACATTGTGGCAGTGCTCGATGGCAATTCAAATAAATCGATGATCCTGAACGATTATTACGAGGCTGACCTCGATTCATACAATTCCGGCACCATCACCTACGGGCTGTCCAACCTCGAGGAGGGGCCGCATCAGCTAAGCCTGAAAGTCTGGGATATCTTCAATAATTCTTCAGAAACCTATACTGAATTCATCGTAGCTTCTGCCGACAAACCCATCCTCTCCCATGTCCTGAATTATCCCAATCCTTTCACGACCTATACTGAATTCTGGTTTGAGCACAATCAACCCTGCTGTGACCTGGAGGCGATGGTTGAAGTTTTTACCATCTCAGGAAAACTTGTAAAAACCATACGTCAAACCATCTCAACTGTGGGTTATCGCACAGAACCGATTCCGTGGGACGGCCTGGATGATTTCGGGGACAGGCTTGCCAGGGGCGTTTATGTGTATAAGGTAACCATCAGAAATAAAGAGCTTAAAAGCGCTGAGAAGTTTGAAAAGTTAGTCATTCTCAGATAACCAATCGTTTTTTTTATTAATTTTGCCCCACCATTAAACAATCTGATTTATGAAGATTAAAAGTCTGAAAATCAAAGCTCTGATACCAGCATTGCTGCTAATGGCCATGAGCGCTACTGCCCAGACTACATACCAGGGCCTGTTTGGCCAGGGGGAAATCAATACCATTACTACGGCTGTGCCGTTTCTGATGATCGCACCGGACGCGAGGTCGGGAGCCATGGGTGACGCCGGTGTTGCCTCATCCCCCGATGCTTTCTCACAGCACTGGAACCCGGCAAAATATGCCTTTATGGAAAACCAGATGGGTTTCTCCGTTTCATATTCTCCATGGATGAAAAAGCTGGTGGATGACATTGACCTCGGGTACCTCACATTCTACTATAAACTCAACAACGACAGGGATGCTATTTCGGCATCGCTGCTGTTCTTCTCTCTCGGAGAGATCCAGTTTACCAATGATATCGGGCAGGATATCGGCAGTTTTGCACCCAATGAATATGCCATTGACCTGGCATACAGCTCGAAACTCACCAAAAACTTCTCCGGTGCCGTTGCTTTCCGCTATATCTACAGCAACCTGACAGGGAACCGCTTTGTGGGAGGGATGCAATCCAATGCCGGTCAATCTGTTGCAGGTGATGTGGCCATGTTTTACAGGCAACCTGTGAAGATAAACGGGCAGCAATCCCACATCTCAGGTGGATTGAATATCTCCAATATTGGTGCAAAAGTCTCTTATACTGAGACTGTTGCCAAAGACTTCATCCCAACCAACCTTCGATTGGGTGCCGCATTTGAAACCGAACTCGATGATTATAATTCCGTTGGTTTTATGATTGATTTCAACAAATTGCTGGTTCCGACACCCCCGGAATACAAGCTAAACGATACCACGGGGCTTCCCGAAGTAGATCCTCAGGGCGAATATGTCATTGCCCGTGGCAAATCAAGCGATGTGGGTGTCGTAACCGGAATATTCCAGTCATTCAGTGATGCCCCTGCCGGTTTCGGGGAAGAGATGCGGGAGGTGAGCCTGTCGATCGGTGCTGAATACTGGTACGACAAGCAGTTTGCTTTCAGGGCCGGTTATTTCCATGAACATGCCACCAAAGGGAACAGAAAGTATTTCACCCTTGGGGTTGGGTTGAAGTTGAATGTGTTCGGCCTTGACTTCTCTTACCTGATCCCGACCGGGCAGCAAAACCCCCTGGAAAACACCCTCAGGTTTTCCATCCTTTTCGACTTCGAAGCATTGAAATAGCACCCATCGCTCCAACATCTTCCTTTCCCACGAAAACCAAAGCATTGAACATCAGGATCGGGCTTGGCACAGACAGACACAGGCTTCAGGAGGGGCTACCCCTGATGCTTGGCGGATTGGCCATTCCATCCGACAAAGGAAGCCTTGGGCATTCCGACGGGGATGTGCTGATCCATGCCATCTGTGATGCTTTGCTGGGTGCCCTGGCGATGCGGGATATCGGTTTTCACTTCCCCGATAATGACCCTGTTTATAAAGGTGCACCGAGCAGGATTTTTCTTGAACATGTCATGAAGTTGTTGAGGGAAGCAGGTTGGGAGGTGATCAATGTTGATTCAACCATTCACCTGGAATCACCAAGGCTTTCACCCCATATTGATGGTATTCGCCAATCACTGGCGGAAATGATGATGATCGGTTCACACCAGATTTCAGTCAAGGCAAAAACCGGTGAGAAGACAGGTGCTATAGGAACCGGAGAGGTTGTGGAAGCGCTTGCAGTTTGCCTTTTGGGCAAATCCCCGGATCAGGCCTGATTCAGCAATTCCTTTGCCCTGGCAATCACTTCAGGTAAACCATCGGTATTCTTCCCCCCGGCAGTGGCAAAGAAATCCTGTCCTCCGCCCCCACCCTGAATGATGGGAGACAAAGCCTTGACCATATTCCCGGCGTGAAGCCCTTTTCCTTTGATCAGGTCTGATGAGACGAAAATGGCAATGCCGGCTTTGCCATCATTGACAGAGGTGAGCACCATGACAAGGTTTGATTCAGTCTCCCGAAGCCTGAATGCGATGTCTTTGATATCGGAGGAAGCCAGGGTTGTTTCATTTCCCACAAACCTGATCCCGGAAATCTCCTCTGCGGAAGCTATCAGCCCCTTCACAGCGGAGGCAGCATGTTCACCGGCATATATTGCCAGCTGCTCTTCAAGCAGTCTGTTTCTTTCAATAAGCGCCTGAACGCTTTTCAAAGGCTCCTTCGGGTTTCGCACCAGTTCCCTGAGGGCGTTCACCGTGGCAAGTTGCTCTTCGTAAAAACGGATGGCAGCCAGGCCGGTAATCGCCTCTATCCTCCTCACACCTGCGGCAATCGCACCTTCGGAGAGAATTTTAAAGACACCGATCTCCCCGGTTGACTCCACATGGATCCCACCGCAGAGTTCCACAGAATTACCAAATCTGATCACCCTGACCTCATCACCGTATTTCTCCCCAAACAACGACATGGCGCCCATTTCCTTTGCTTCCGCAAGAGGGATATTCCTTCGCTCATCGCGATTCACAGACATCAGAATCATCTGGTTTACCCTCGCCTCAGTCTGAGCCAACTCCTCCGGGGTCATTTTTCTGAAATGGGCAAAATCGAACCGGAAATAGTCAGGGTGGACCAGTGACCCTTTCTGCTCGACATGGGTGCCCAGAATTTCGCGCAGCGCGTGATGGAGAAGATGTGTTGCCGAATGGTTTCTTGCTGTGGAACGCCTGGCTTCGTGGTCCACAGCTGCATGGAATGTTCCGGAGAGTTCAACCGGCAACTTTTCCGCAGAATGGACAATCAGCTGGTTTTCAAACTTTGTACTGATTATTCTGGTTTTATCACCGGTTGCTGTAGCTGTGATAAATCCCTGGTCACCTACCTGCCCGCCCGATTCTGGATAAAACGGCGTGCGGTTAAACACCAATTGAAAAAGGGTCTTTTCCCTGGTCATAATCTTCCGGTAACGGAGGATCCTCACCTCCGATTCAGTGGTATCGTAACCGATGAACCCTTCCTGTCCGGCATCTGAATTCACATTCACCCAGTCATCGGCTTCCATTTTTGCCGCATCCCTGGACCTGTTCTTTTGTGCCTCCATCTCCTCCCTGAAACCCTCGTTGTCGACCTCCATCCCCTTTTCAGCCATGATCAGGGCGGTCAGATCAAGCGGAAATCCATAGGTATCATACAGGAGGAAGGCAGTCTTCCCATCGATCTTTCCCACACCACTATCTGCCATCTTTTCGGTAATCTGCTCCAGGAGGTGTATCCCGGTCTCAAGGGTTCTCAGGAATGAGATCTCCTCTTCAGCGATCACCCTCATGATCATAGTCTTCTGGGCTTTCAGCTCAGGAAACACATCCCCCATTTGCTGCACAAGAACCGGAACCAGCTGGTTAATCACAGGTTCCCTGAAGCCCAGGTAGGTGTATCCATATCTGATGGCACGACGAAGGATGCGCCGGATTACATAACCGGCTTTCACGTTTGAGGGGAGCTGCCCATCAGCGATGCTGAAGGATACAGCCCGCAAATGGTCGGCAATCACCCTGAAAGCCACATCAACCATAGGATCTACACCGTATATCTTACCAGAAAGTTCTGCCTGGCGACGGATTACCGGCTGAAAAATATCAGTGTCATAATTCGATTTTTTGCCCTGCAACACCCTGCACAATCTTTCAAATCCCATCCCGGTATCCACATGCCTGTCAGGCAGCGGGACAAGGGATCCGTCAGCAAGCCTGTTGTACTGAATAAAAACCAGGTTCCATATCTCGATCACTTCCGGATGGTCCTTGTTCACGAGATCCGCACCATCGACACGTTGCCGCTCCTTTTCGTCCCGGAGATCGATGTGAATTTCGGAACAGGGCCCACAGGGGCCTGAATCGCCCATCTCCCAGAAATTGTCCTTCTTGGACCCCGGCAGGATCCTTTCCAGGGGCAGGTACTGCTGCCAGTAGGTGCCTGCTTCGGAATCCGGTTCCAGTCCATCCTTCTTATCACCTTCAAATATGGTGGCAAAAAGCCGGTTCTGATCGATGCCATAAACACCGGTAAGGAGTTCCCATGCCCACGCAATCGCTTCCTGCTTGAAGTAATCTCCAAAAGACCAGTTACCCAGCATCTCAAACATTGTATGATGATAGGTGTCGTGTCCAACCTCTTCCAGATCGTTGTGTTTGCCGGATACCCGCAGGCATTTCTGGGTGTTGGCGATCCTGGTATCACTGATGGGCCTGTTCCCCAGGAAGATATCCTTAAACTGGTTCATCCCGGCATTGGTAAACATCAGGGTGGGGTCATCCTTGACCACCATCGGTGCCGACGAAACAATCCGATGGTGTTTCGAAGCAAAAAAATCCATAAATTGCTGCCTGATCTGGAGACTGGTGAGCATAATATATATCTGTTTGATTATTAAACGATTAACTTTATTTAACATCTATAGCGGCTGCAAAGTTAACCAAATCAATAATTTTGCGGCACCAAAACGGATCAACCTGAACGGATAAAGATGGCAAAAGTGAGGTATAAATTCAATCCCAAATCGCTGGAGATTGAAAAGGTGGAGATCACGATAAAACAGAGGCTGCTTCAGGTGGGGTCTTACCTGCTGACGGCATCGGTTTTTGCAGTAATCACCACAATCATTGCATTTCAGGTGATTGACAGCCCCAAAGAGCGTGCATTGAAGCGTGAGATTGAGCAATACCGTCTGCAAAACAAGGTGATTACCGATCAACTCGACAAAATCGAAAAGGTGGTGGTTGATTTGCAATATCGCGATGATAACATTTACCGGGTCATATTCGGGGCAGAGCCTGTTTCTGATGCAGAGCGGAACAGCGGCATAGGGGGGGTTGAGCGTTACCGGCACCTTGATGGCTACAACAACAGTGAGGAGCTGATCAATACGGCCCGTCGTGTCGACGATATCAGCCGCAGGCTGGTGGTTCAGTCCAAATCATTTGACAAGGTGTTTGAACTTGCCAAGCAGAAGGAGCAGATGATGGCATGCATTCCAGCCATCGTGCCGATCAAGAACGGTGCAATGAACATTGTTTCAGGTTTTGGATACAGAATACACCCGATATACCGGACCAGAAGGATGCATACGGGTGTTGATATCGCAGTGAAGAGGGGCACCCCCATCTATGCTTCCGGCGATGGCACAGTGGTCAAACCCTCATCAGGTATGGGGGGCTACGGGTTGCATGTGCTGATTGATCACGGATTTGGCTACCAGTCGCTTTATGCCCACCTGAGCAAGACTGCGGTAAGGCCCGGAAAGAAGGTTAAACGGGGTGAGCTGATTGGCTATGTGGGCAGTTCAGGTCTGTCCGTAGCACCTCACCTTCATTATGAAGTGATCAAAAACAACCAGCAGGTTAACCCTGTTCACTTCTTCTACAACGATCTCAACCCGGCTGAATACGAGGAGGTCATCAAGATTGCTTCACGCGACAACCAGCCGCTCTCATAATATGATCATCCACTCCATTGTGCTGCAAGGCAATGGATAGTAAAAAAAAGATTTATGCCCTACAAGGAGAAGGAATCGGTCAGATTATTCTACACCATCGGTGAGGTGGCTTCCATGTTCGGGGTGAACACATCCATGATCCGTTATTATGAAAAAGAGTTTGGTGTGATCAAACCGCACAAGAACAAAAAGGGGAACCGGCTTTTCACGCAGGCTGATGTGGATCATTTCACCCGGATTTTCTCACTGATCAGGGATCGGGGCTATTCACTGGCCAAAGCAAGGGAGGCGATGGCGATGCCCGCAACACCTGCCAAAGAGGAATCAGCACAGGAGCAGGTCATCAGGAGGTTAAAACAGGTGCGCTCCAGGCTTGCAGAGCTTCAGGCAGCCCTTGATCATCAGTAATATTCTTTGTGATCCAGGTAGGTCTGGACATAATCCCTTACGGCTTCTTCCAGCGAGAAGAAGGGTTGGGTATAGCCTGCTTTCGTGAGTTTCTCCACGGAAGCCCGGGTGAAATACTGATAGGTTTCCCTGATATCAGCAGGCGTGTCCACAAAGCGGATATTGACAGGAATGCCACAGGCATCGAAGGTAGCCCTGGCCAGATCATTGAAAGAGCGGGCGTGGCCTGAACCGAGATTGTAGATTCCCGATTCCGGTTTCGAGGTGAGCATAAAAAACAGCACAGAAACCACATCCTTCACATAGATAAAGTCGCGTGACTGTCCGCCATCTTCAAATCCGGGGTTATGGGAACGGAAGAGGGTCACTTCCCCGAACTCCCGGATTTGCTCATAGGCATGAAAGACAACTGATGCCATGCGCCCCTTATGGTATTCATTGGGCCCAAAGACATTGAAAAACTTCATTCCTGCCCAGAAGGGCGGCGTCTCAGTCTGTGAAAGCACCCAGTTGTCAAAGTCATTTTTCGATACTCCGTAGGGGTTGAGAGGAGCCAGCCGGGGGATGATTTCGTGATCATCGCGGTATCCGGATTCCCCGGCACCATAAGTGGCAGCAGAGCTGGCATACACCAACGGGATCCTGTACTTTGTGCATTGGTCAAACAGTTTTTTGCTGTAATTCAGGTTGAGTCTGTTGAACACCTCCACATCGGTTTCCGTGGTATCGGTGCGTGCACCCAGGTGGCAAACAGCTTCTACCTGATCATGATTATCATCCAGCCAGTTGTGGAGATCATCACGGTGGAGCTGCAGGGCAAAACTTTTCCCCTGGAGGTTCAAGAGTTTTTCGGGCCGGGAGGTAAAATCATCCGATAATAAAAGATTGGTGAACCCTTTATTGTTGAGCTTGTTCACCATGCAACTCCCGATAAAGCCTGCGGCTCCTGTGACAATAATCATGATTTCCGGTTTTTGGGTTTTTATAGTTTGGGCAGGTATTCCTTACCGGAATCTGCCGGGGTTGCCGTAAAGAGCCCGGTGCCCGGCCTGACACGCAGCGTATAGAGGAGAGGGTCTTCCTCAAAGTCAGATTCACGTGCCAGGGTAAGCTGCAGCTCATCGTCAATCATCCTGTACCCCCATAAATAGTCGTCATTGTAACTTCCCCAGGCAAACTGGAAGTACCCTTTTTCCTTTGTCAGATCGGACATGATGATTTTATTTTTATTATTGGGGATGAATTTAAAGGGGTAGACGACCCCTTCTTTTTCGTGGTAAAAGAATGGCATCACAAAATCAACACATACGGTGTCGGTCTCCTCTTCGTACTTTACAGCCCGTGAGGCCACCGCATAACCCAGACCGTACCACTGCTCCCCGAACATATACTGCCGGCTGAAAAGTTTCGCCTGCAGATCATCCAGGTTTTCATCGTTCCTGCCTTTAATAATCAGTCTGTAGATAAACTCGCCGTAAATCCATCCTTTTTTGCCGCCTGACTCCAGCACTTCATACCAATAGAAGCCATCGGGATTACACTGATCACCCTTCCCCAGAATCACCTTTTTTTCACCCGACCTGATAATCTTGAGCAGCGCGCCCGTATTGAGTTTCTCCACCACATCGGCTTTCGTATCCGGGGCAGACCTGAGCCTGACCCCCTCCCCCACGACAATGGCATTGCAATCCTGGTATACCAGCCTCCGCGCTGAGTCGTGTGCCAATGCACTGCCGGTTAGGGTATCGCTGTTTAGCTGAAGCGACTCATTCTTCTGTTTGCATCCCACAATCAGGAGGGCTGCCATCACAATGAAAATTCCCTGTTTCATAGATATATTGTATTTTCGGGTGATTGAGACCATCATTCAATCATCAGCAGAAACATCAGGGATCAGAACTTCTGTATCCGGTAATGCCTGCAATGCAAAAATAACAGAATGACCCGGAAAACCTGCACCAGGTGAGTGAATTATTTTAACTGATCCACATACAACTGCAATCCATCCGGCCAGGAACCCCCGAGCAGCAAAGCCACAGCTTTGCGCCCATCCGGTCCGGGATCAACAGAATACTGATTGACATACAGATTGATATGCTGAAGCATCACAGCTTCATCCATCTCAACGGCATGATGCTTCACAAAGGGCATTGCCTCATGGGGACTGGCAAGGGCAAACTCCACACTTTCCTTCACCATTGTGTTGATCTCCATTCGGATGGAATGATCCAGGGAATTCTTCACGGCAATAGCACCAAGGGGGATCGGAAGACCGGTCTCCTGATGCCATAACTCCCCAAGGTCGGCAATAGAGGCCAATCCTTTGGCAGCATAGGTAAACCTGGACTCGTGAATGATCAGGCCGGCGTCCACCGTACCTTTCATCACGGCATCTTCAATTTCAGAAAACAGCATTGTGGTTTTATCGCTGATCTGCGGGAAATACCTTTTCAAAAGGAAATGGGCAGTGGTGTTTTCACCTGGGATGGCCACGCGAGCGTCCTCAAGACGAGAGGCTGCTGACAGGTCAGCGGCAATGAGCAGCGGGCCACAGTCAAATCCCATGGCCCCTCCGGCAGTAAGGGCTATATAATCACCAGCGAGGGAAGGGAGATGGGCATAACTCACCTTGACAATGTCAATGTCTCCCTGGAGTGCCATCCGGTTCAGTTCCTGCACATCTGCCATCACCACCCCGAAGGAATAACCGGAGGTATTGATCTTTTGATGCACAAGGGCATCAAAGATAAAGGTATCGTTTGGGCAGGTTGAAAATCCAATGGTGAGGTTTTTATTCATTTTTACTGATCAATTTATCAAGGAACCTGTTGAGGGTAGCGACAGCCGCAGTGAGGTGCCATTTGTCATTGTCACGTGGCCCGACGCTGTTTGAGACCGATCTGACCTGAGCGCACGGAACGCCGGCTTTCATGCAGGTGTAGAAGAATGCGGCCCCTTCCATGCTCTCAAGATCAGGATTCCAAAGGGAAACAAGCTTCAGGATTGAATCCGGAAGGGTGTGTACCGTATCGCTGGTGATGGCATTGGCATGGGGCAGCTCTGTGAATATATGTTCTTCCGGAATCTCCGGTTCGAGCCAGCCGTTGCTGTAAGGGTTGTGATCAAGGAGTGTGAAAGCGAACTGTTCCCCCGGGATGAACCCTTCCGGTGACTCGGCACCCAGATCGGCAAACCTGTCGCGCCGGACAAGACACACTGTTCCTGGCGTCAGCACGGGGTTGTAGGATCCTGCCACACCTGCATTGATAAGGAGGGTGTAACGGTTGTTATGAATCGCCAGGGTAGTATGATAAACCGTTGCAGCGATACCCGGGCCTGTGATCAGGAGATCGGCATCCGGCAGCGACACGATCTCACCCGGCTGCAGATACTTCTGGTTACCGTATGCGGACAGCAATGGCGCCATCTCCAGCGTGGTGGCAACCACAATTAGAATCCTGTTCTGATGATTTGTTGTCTTCATAACGGCTGTAAAAATACATCAAAATTGCGGGCGGGAAAGCCACAGGCATTTAGCATGAAGACTGGTAATTCGAAAAATTGACTTTCAGCAAATCGTTTATCAAGCCACAAAAACAAAACACCAAACCACCGGTTTCAATTTCAGGCAACCTGATTTTGAGTTACGGGTGATCTGGTGTTCTGGCAGGAAGTCGATATTTTCAACCTGAAAACGTCACTGCCTTACAATCACGATCAGTGGGCCAGTTCTTCAATGTTGGGTTTCTGGAGGCCGTACCCTTTTATCCTGTCTTCACGTTTAAGGAGGAAGGCAAAGATGAGGGCGATCATACCAAGGGAAGTAAAGATCAGCATTGGGAACGTATAGTCGTAGAATGTGGCAACATTATTATACTTCGTTACAACATCCCCTTGATCTGTGATGAAGTGATCAATTTTTACCGTTTTGATCTCATCAGTTTTTCCCGGAACGTTAAAGCGGTAAATGGGCACTTTCACTTCATTCTTCGCCTGAACCTTTTTAAAAGCCTTATTGGAAATCTGACTTCTTAAAATGGTGTCTCCGGTAGCCACAGCGACTCCGGCGATCTCACCGGAAGGATTCTGAACAAATTCAACAACCTTTACGGTAGTATCCTTCCTGCTGATTGATCCGGCAGTTTCCAGCTGGTATATCACATTATCGATGGTGGCAACATTCACCACCCTGTCGCCTTGCGTGGTTGTAAATCCGGTTCCCATAATGGCAAAATAACCTATGAAACTGTATTTGTTCAAAACCCAGCCTATGAGCGCCGGAACACCCATCAGTCCCCAGTTCTGTACCCAGAAGATAAGGGCATAAGCCGTCCCGAGCTGTTTCTCGGGGATGATCTTTGGCACAGAGGGCCACATGGCAGAGGGAACCAGCGAAAATCCGATCCCCAGGATCAGGATTAAAAGGAGTGCAATGATCCAGATATTCAGTGAAGGAATTGAAAACATTGCATGCACGAAAATGATCAGCAAAGCCCCAATGATCATGATGGTAGCACCTTTCCCTTTCCTGTCGTACAGGTTGCCAAACAAGGGCGTCAGCAGTATCGTACCAAAGGGTAACAATGCGGGTATACTTCCGGCCCAATCCTCATTGATCATAAACTTCTGAACCATAAGGTCGGTGGCATATTTCAGGAATGGAAACACTGCTGAATAGAAGAGTACGCAAAGGATAGCGATGAACCACCACGCCTTGTTGGTGATGATGAGAAGGATATCCTTCAGGCGGAAAGACTCTTCCGGTTCGGGTTGCACGTTATTCTGCAGGTTCACGGCAGCTTCAGAAGCATCCAGTTTTTTATCCTGCATCACATAAATAATGAAAGCAATCAGGCCGATACAAGCCATCACCAGGCCTACGAGGAGAGGCATTGAGACGTGTCCGAGGGCTTTCGCCACGGGGAGTGATGTCCCGATGGCGAGTCCTGTTCCGATACGTGCCATGGCCATTTCGAGGCCCATGGCCAGGGCGAGTTCTTTCCCCTTAAACCATTTCACAATGATCTTCGAAACGGTAATCCCGGCCACTTCAACACCAACTCCAAAAACGGCAAATCCGATCCCTGCGATGAAGACCTGGGCATTGGAATGGAACCACAGGATTTTCCAGACCTGACCATCAAGCGCATGCGTTGATACCGCCCAATATTTGATTGCAATACCCAGCACCATGATGGAGGCAGCCATGAGACCTGTAAACCTCACACCCATCCTGTCCAGGATAATTCCTCCGATAATCAGGAAAAACAAAAAGACATTAAACCAGCCATAGGCACTGGTAAAGAAACCATATTGCGCACTTGTCCAGCTAAGTTGCTGTTCAAGAAGCCCTTTTAGCGGTGCCATCACATCGGCCAGGTAATAGCCGCATAGCATCATGAACGAGACGATGATCAAGGCTGTCCACCGTGCAGCTTTCGATTCGCGCAGCGATTTTTTGATTGCTTCAGTCATAATCCTGTAGATTTTGGGGGTTTAACCCGGCTAAAGTACAATATTTTCATAGCGCAACAATCAGCAGGAAAAGATTATCAGAAATCATTACAAAGCACCATCACCACACAAAAATTGGCGTGACAGAAACAGGGGAAAAAGACAACGGCCATGAGGAAGCTTCTGATGCCATACCATCCCCTTCCGGAAAGTGTTTATTGGCAGGCAATCCAAAATCCTCCGTTTCAACGAAAAAATATAACTTTGCAGCCGTGTTATCCACCGGTTCTTTGTATGACCCGAATTATTCACCCTGACGTATCATGCTAATCATCAATACGTCACACAAACATTGAACGCTGTAATGGCAAGATTAAAAATCACCCTGTTCCTGATATGCCTTTTACCCGGCTACCTGTTTTCGCAACACGACCACGATCCTGATGAAATCCTGACCAGAAAGTGCGGGTATCACGAATATATGGAAATGCTGGCTGATGAAGACCCTGGTTTCCTTGCCAGGCGCGAAATGATTGAACTTGCCATGCAACAGTGGATCAAGGATAACCCTGCTGAGGTAACCGGACAACAAAAGGTAGTATACACCATTCCGGTTGTAGTTCATGTATTGTACAACACGGTAGCCCAGAATGTTTCACACAACCGGATCCTGGAACAGATCGAGGTACTTAACCATGATTTCCGCAAAATGAACACCGATGTTGGAAACACACCGGCTGCTTTTCAGAGTAAAGTCGCGGATGTGGAGTTTCAGTTTTGCCTGGCGCAGCGCGATCCCCAGGGGAACTGGACCAATGGCGTTACACGGCGCCAGGTAACCAAGACCAGTTTCTCAATCAACGATGATAATATCATCAAATCGACCAGCCTTGGCGGCACAAGCATATGGAATGCCTCCAAATACCTGAATATCTGGGTAGTAAACTTAACCGGCGGGGTACTTGGGTATACCCAGCCACCCGGCGGACAGGCTTCCAAGGACGGTGTTGTCATTTGCTACAAATATTTTGGCAAGACAGGCGCATCGGCACCTTTCAACAAAGGGAGAACGGCTACGCATGAGATCGGGCACTGGTTTAACCTCATCCATGTCTGGGGCGATGACAACGGGGCATGCTGGGGAAGTGACCTGGTCGGTGACACACCGAATCAGGCATCAGAGTTTTATGGATGTCCTTCCTATCCCCAGATGGATATCTGCACCCCGGACAGTCCGGGTGTAATGTTTATGAACTACATGGATTATGTTGATGATGCCTGTATGGTGATGTTCACCAACGGACAAAAAATCAGGATGGTTTCAGCACTGAATGCATACCGCAGCGGTCTGAAGACCTCAGACGGATGTGAGCCTGCCATCGGCATTGAGAAGATCCCCGACATCTCTGACTTCACCATATGGCCAAACCCAGGCACAGGCGTCTTCCACCTGGAATTGTTCCTGAATATCGTTGCCGATGTGGAACTCACTGCTTTCAATATAATGGGGCAGCAGGTATGGCAGCAAACGCAGAACAGGGTGTCTGTGATCCAGGATGCAATCGACCTGCAACACCTGGAACCAGGTGTTTACCTTCTGAACATCCGGGCCGGCCATGAACGGCGTGTGGAAAAAATCGTGATCCAATAACCGAATATCGTGAGCAATGCAATATTTCCGGAGGCTGGTTTCCTGCCGGACTCGCCGCACCGTCGAGACCTTGAGGGAATTGCTGCCAAAGTGCAATCCGGGGTAAGGCTGGAGCCTGATGAGGGAATCCTTCTTTACCGGGAAGCCCCACTGGGTTGGCTTGGGATGCTCGCCACCATGGTAAGGCAACGTTTCAACGGCAATACCACCTGGTATAACAGGAATTACCACATCGAACCCACCAACAGGTGCATTTACAATTGTCGTTTTTGCTCCTATAATGAGCGGAACAGCCGGCAATCATGGGATTATGATATCCATAAAATCGCCGGGCTTGCACAGGAGGCACCTGAAGGGATCACGGAAATCCACATCGTAGGCGGTGTGGCTCCGGGCAGGGGTACGGATTATTATGCTTCGATGCTGAAGGCGGTACGCCAGGAACGGCCAGGTGTCCATCTGAAAGCCTACTCAGCCATTGAAATCAGCTATATGGCCCGCCTCGACGGTATCTCACTGGAAGAATGCCTGAACCAGCTTAAAAATGCAGGTTTACAGTCTATCCCAGGTGGTGGTGCAGAGATTTTCGATCCGGAAGTACGCCTGAAGATCTGCCCCGAGAAAGATGACGCCGTACAGTGGCTTCTGGTCCATGAAACGGCACATAAGCTTGGTATTCAGTCTAATGCAACTATCCTGTACGGCCACTTGGAAACTTACGCCCACCGGATTGATCATCTGGCAAGGATCAGGGAACTGCAGGACCACACCGGTGGTTTTAACGCTTTCATCCCGCTGAAATTCAAAAATGCCAATAATCCCCTCTCCTTTATTGATGAGGTTCCGGTGATTGAAGACCTCCGCAATTATGCGGTTACAAGAATATTCCTGGACAACGTCCCGCACCTGAAAGCCTACTGGCCCATGATCGGTCGTGAGACAGCCCAGTTGTCGCAACATTTTGGGGTGGATGACCTTGACGGCACCATCCACGATTCGACGAAGATCTATTCCGAAGCCGGTTCAGCGGAGCAAAACCCGGACATGGATGTTGCGGCCCTGGAAAAACTGATCAGGAATGCCGGTTTTGTACCGGCAGAAAGGGACTCAGCGTACAAGCCGCTGTAATCCCTTTCCACTGATTTCTATTATCTCTTACTGAATGACCATCACAAAAGGGAGCCTTGCCTGGATCCCCTTCAATTCATTGAGGGTAGCAAGCATTTCGAACCAGGCATAATTTTGCCCAAGGTTTTTGCGGATGGCTGTTTCTATCGAGGCTTCCCCCGACAATTGCTGCATCAGCTTCAGGAAAGGGTCTTTCTGCAAGGGCCATTCCACTACCCTGTAGTTTTTGAGGCCGGCTTCGTCAGCAGCAATGCGTATCGCATCGTTCAGTCCGCCGAGTTCGTCCACAAGTCCAATGGCCTGTGCATCGCTGCCGGACCAGATCCTTCCCTGCCCGATGCTGTCCACCGCCTCAGGACTCATCCCGCGTCCATCGGCAACACGACCGACAAAGTGGGTATAAAAATCCTCAACATAACGCTGCAGCATCTGGTATTCAAAAGGTTTCAGAGGGCGCATCACATTCCCCAGGCTGCTGTTACTGTTTGTGCTCACCTCATCAAAAGTGATCCCCAGGTGATCGCTGAAAAGCTTCTGCATATTGGGCATCACCCCAAATACACCGATGGAACCCGTGAGGGTATTGGGTTGCGCAACGATCTTCGTTGCGGCGCAAGCAATGTAATAACCTCCGGATGCTGCATAATCGCCCATCGAAACGATGACGGGTTTCTCTTTGGCAGCCAGGTCCACCTCCCTCCAGATTATCTCTGACGCTACTCCGTCGCCACCACCGGAGTTGACCCTCAACACGATGGCTTTCACCTTTTTATCCTCCCTTGCCTTTCTGATTGTCTGAGAAATGTGATTTGAACTGATCACCATGTCCTCGCCATCACCCATCACAATACTTCCGGATGCGTAAATCACAGCGATGCGGTTCCCAAAAGTGCCCTTCTCCTTCTTCCCATCTGAATCGATGCTTTTCTGATCGGCACGGATGTATTTTGCCAGGGTCACCATTGGAATATTGGCTTTCTCATTCACTCCGGCAATCTGACGAAGCGAATCCAGAAGCTGATCTTTAAACAGCAACCCATCCACCAGGCCGGAAGCGAGGGCACCCTCTGCCTTAAAAGCGGATAAGCTGTCAGCGAGGAGGTTAAGGGTTGCCTGATCCAGGCCGCGCCCCTCTTCAATGCCCTTAAGCATCCGGCTCCATCCTGAAGCGAGGAACTTCCCGGTCTGTTCCCTGTTGGCCTCACTCATCCTGTCAAGATAAAAAGGTTCAACGGCGCTCTTGAAGGTATTGCCTTCGGGGCGGATGATCTGCATATCCACCTTCAGCTTTTCACTCAGCCCTTTGAAAAAGGCCACTTGTGCAGAGAGGCCGGAGAACTGGATGTTACCCACCGGATTCAGGTAAATTTTATCAGCAGCCGTCGCAAGATAGTAAGACGACTGGCTCACCATATCGCCATAAGCGATCACAGGTTTGCCCGATTTCCGGAATTCCCCGAGGGCAACACGCACCTCTTCCACCGTGGCCATTCCTGAAGGCATCACCCCCAGTTCAAGCCATATACCTTTGATCCGGTCATCCGTTGCGGCATTCTCTATACTTTCCAAAATCTGGTTCAATCCCAGCGGACGCTTTCCCCCCATTGTGCCAAAAGCATCAAACGGGCTCCTCGGGGCCCTGTCCTGGATGGGCAAATCAAAACTCACGTGAAGAACTGAATTGGAGGCTATCTGCACATCCTCTTTCGGTGCAAATGAGATGGCAGAAACCAGCATCACCATCATCAGGAAAAAGAAAATAAAGGAGGCAAGCAGAAAGCCCACCATCGAAGCGAACATCATTTTAAAAAACTCTCTCATGGAAGCAATGTTTTAATGTCAATGATCAATTTTGATTTTCAGATATTTAAAGAAATGGGATGTAATCCTGCATCAACCGGAATCTCCCCTGTAAAAGTAAACAAACCAACAGTCGTTTCGTTGACCAACTTTTAAATTCCTTGCATAAATCAAAGAAAAAACAGGAGGATGACCAGTCCTCCTGTACCAGATATCACACAAATAAACCCGGTTGATGTTTCTGTATGTTCCTGCAAACAAGGTTTGTTTATCGCCTGTTTTAAGATGCTTTGGAAATTACAACCGTTTATGAGACGCGAAGCATCTGAAAAAGTTACACCCTTTGGGGCACTCGCTCTCTTTTTTTTAATTTTGCAGCAAAACCTATCCATGCATATCTGTTATCTTTCGTTGGGCAGCAATATGGGGTGCCGTGAGGAGCATCTTGATGCCGCACGCAGGATGTTGCAACACCAGGGGTTGGTCATTATCGCTGAATCACCAGTTTATCAGACAGCACCATGGGGGTTTCACAGTCAGATTCATTTTCTGAACCAGGTGATAAAAGGGGGCTGCAGCTTCAGTGCCAGTGAGCTTTTTCAAATCACATCGCAGACTGAAAATGACCTGGGACGTATCAGGACAAGGGGTGGTAGCTATGAGAACAGGGTCATCGACATTGATATATTGTTTTTTGATGATATGATAATCAGCACGACTCATCTCGAGATTCCCCATCCGCGGATTGCAGATAGACGGTTCATCCTGGAACCCCTGTCGGCCATCGCGCCATACCATATACATCCAGTTCTGCAAAAAGACATTTCCACACTCCTTGCAGCCTGCCCGGACCACGGAGTGGTGAGCATCTTCCAACCAGATCAGCAATAGCATTGAAAACACAATACCATTATATCAGTATTGAAGGGAATATCGGGGCCGGAAAAACCACACTGGCCAGGATGGTATCAACGCATCTGCACAGCAGGCTCATCCTGGAGGAATTTGAAGATAACCCCTTCCTGCCGCTCTTCTATCAGAACCCCGACCGATATGCCCTTCAAACCGAGCTTACTTTCCTTACTGACCGTTACAAACAGCTATCGTCGCTGCTGGTAAGTATGTCACTGTTTGAACCGGTTACCGTTTCAGACTATTATATTTACAAATCGAGGCTGTTTGCGAGGAATAACCTGAATGATGATGACTTCAGGCTCTATGGAAAAATCTTCTCGATTGTGGAATCCGCATTACCCAAACCAGACCTGATGATTTACCTTCACCAGAAACCACAGCAATTATTAACGAATATCCGTAAACGGGGAAGGGCCTATGAAGAACATATCACTGAAGGGTATCTCGACTCGATTCAACAGGCATACCTGTCATATATCCGCGCAGAGCAAAGATTTCCGATACTGCTGATTGAGATGGAAGATATCGATTTTCTCAAAAACAAACAGGATTTCAGCCATATCGTGGACCTGCTGCGGCAAACATTCAGTCCCGGACTTCACAGGATATCAATGACAGAGTGATTATGCAACCCTACCTCTTTTTTTTCGTATGAAAGAGAAGCAGAAAAATATTTGCTCAGACAAACAAAACAGAGAAATTGCTGTTTTTTTGGAAATGAGGCAGATTAATGCTTTTTTTAATGTCAAATTTGTTTTGGAGGATATTTTACTTTACTTTTGTTCTCGAAAACGGCAGAAAGATAAACAGAAATCAAACTTAAACACAATGAAAATCAGAACGTTTCTTTTAGGCATAATGCTGTTCGCCTTCGGTTCAATGCAAGTTGCAACCGCACAGGATGAAGTGAAAACGACCGACCCCGAGTTCCAATACAATTCATGGGCTGTTTATCTTGGTGGCGGATGGTTCCAGTATTACGGTGATATTGCCCGTGCCACTTTCTACCCAGGGAACAGTACAAGCCGTGCCGATAACGGTGGAATCAGCTGGGATGCGATGATTGGTGTCAACAAAATGTTCAACCCGATTTTCGGGCTCAATGCCAACATTGCACTGGGAAAACTCTATACCCAAAAGCAGGACAAATACGATGTCACGCTGGAAAGTTCTGTCCTCTTCTATGATGTGAACGGGATAGTCAGCCTTTCCAACCTTTTCTTCCCCAAACATTACAACAAAAGATACAACTGGTATATGAACCTAGGTGTCGGGAACGCACACTACCGTTCGCTGCTCACTGACATGGAAGGCAACTATGTAGGCAGTATCGGATATGAAAACAGCAAAGATCCGCTGGCTATTGAAGAGGGTGACAAATCAACCCGGGAGAGTGAAGCTACCTGGAAAATAGCATCGGGTGTGAAATATAAGCTGACCAACAATTTTGCGATTGGCATCGAGGCCGCAAGAGTACAACTCCCAAGCGACCGCTTTGATGTCAGGAACAGGGTACTCACCGAAAGGGATGCCCTCGGCTATACCAACCTGCTCGTTCAGTACACCTTTGGCACAAATGAGCAGTCACAGGAATGGAACCCGATTGACCCCACGATGGGCGAACTGCTGAAGAGGCTGAAAAAAGTTGAAGACGATGTGGATTCACTGAAGAAAGACCTTGACGATGTCGAGGACGATGTTGAAATGCTGATGGCCGATTATGACAAGAGGACCAACAGCCCTGACTCTGATGGTGACGGTGTTCCCGATTACCTGGATCTTGAGCCCAACACTCCGAAAGGCGTTATCGTGAACTTCCAGGGTATCGGCCTGCCGATTGAGAAGGACAAATACGAAAGGAATCCTGATGGTTCGTTCAAGTTCGATCAGAATGCCAACCCGATCCCAACAGACCAACCCATGGAAGCCATCGCACTGTATAGCGTATTCTTCCCGCTCAACAGCACGTATGTATCCCCCATGAACATGGAAAGGATTGCCATCGCTGCTAATCTTCTGAGAAAGTATCCTGATCTTAAATATGAGTTGGTTGGTTCTGCGTGCGAAATTGCTTCTGTAGAATACAATGAAGGGCTCAGCAAGAGAAGGGCGAATACTGTTCATGACATCCTGGTCAAAGAATTTGGGATTGACAGCGGCAGACTCTTCACCAGCTGGGTTGGAGAACTGAAACCACTTACCAACAACAAGCAGAGATTATACCTCAACAGAAGGACCGATATCTTCATCGCGAGGGAGAAATAACATAGACCGGACATCCCGGACTGAAGAAGAGCGTTCTATCCCAGAACGCTCTTTTTTTTATGCCTGAACACCTCCCAAAGGACAATTCCTGCGCTGACAGAAATATTGAGAGAGTGCTTGGTGCCGTGCTGAGGAATCTCGACAGCCTGATGGCAATGTGCAAGGGCATTTTCGGAGACGCCATGGACCTCATTGCCGAATACCAGGACAAGCGGCTGATCCGTGCCGGGGCTCCAGTGATCCAGGCTCATACTCCCTTCCACCTGTTCCACAGCGACGATGAAGGCACCTTCGGTGCTAAGCTGCTGAAGCAAATCAGCACAAGAGGGGTAATATTCCCAATCGACGCTTTCGGTTGCACCCAGGGCGGTTTTATGGATTTCACGATGGGGGGGCGTGGCAGTAATCCCGCAAAGGCAAACCTTGCGGGCACGGAAAGCATCTGCGGTGCGAAACACCGAACCGATGTTCATCATGCTTCGCACATCATCGAGCACCACGGTAACATCCATCTTGGCAGCGTGCCGGAAATCCTCCGTTGAGAGGCGATTCATCTCATCCATCGTAAGTTTCTTCATCCTGGTAAAAGGTTGGTCAACACTCAGGTGCAAAAATACGCCTTCCTGCATGCCATAACTTTGTATTTTTGGGGATCAATGCAATAAAATATGGCCAAAGGACAAGGAAGTGATGTTGAAACCCCGCTGATGAAGCAGTATGCCAGTATCAAGGCGAAATACCCGGGCGCACTTTTGCTGTTCCGGGTAGGTGATTTTTATGAAACTTTTGGCCAGGATGCAGTGACCACATCCGGGATTCTCGGGATAGTACTTACACGGAGGGCCAACGGCAAGGCGGCCTACGTTGAGCTGGCCGGTTTTCCTCATCATGCCCTGGACACTTATCTTCCAAAGCTCGTCAGGGCGGGGCAGCGCGTAGCCATCTGCGACCAGCTGGAAGACCCCAAGATGGCCAAGACCATAGTGAAACGCGGAGTCACCGAGCTGGTGACTCCAGGGGTTTCATTCAACGACCAGGTGCTGGATCACCAGCGCAATAATTTCCTGTGCAGCCTGCATTACAGCGGGGAAGAATATGGGATTGCCTTCCTTGACGTATCCACCGGGGAATTTTTCACTACAGAAGGTTCCAGGAGTTATATCGACAAATTGCTACAGAGCTTTCAGCCCAGTGAAGTGATTGTGCAGCGAAACAAGGCAAAGCTGTTTAATGATGAGTTCGGAAATTTCTACACCAATACGTTTGATGAATGGGTTTTTACAAAAGAGTTCGGCTATGAGTGTCTGATCAGGCATTTCGGTACTACTTCACTGAAAGGATTTGGCATCGAAGACCTCGATTTCGGCATCATTGCAGCCGGGGCATGCATCCACTACCTGTCAGAGACCCATCACGACCGGTGCGATCATATCGCAAGAATAAGCCGCATTGAGGAGGAGCATTATGTCTGGCTCGACAGGTTCACCATCCGCAACCTGGAACTGCTGTCGGGGCAAAGTGAAAATGCCGTAACCCTGGCCGACATCCTGGACATGACCGTTTCACCGATGGGTTCGAGGATGATGAAGCGGTGGATTGTGCTTCCACTGAAAGAGGAGCTGGTGATCAACGAGCGGCTCGACATCGTTGACCATATGATCAGGTACCAGGAATTTTCCGAAACGGTGACCCAGCAGCTGAAGGCATGCGGCGACCTGGAGCGGATCATCTCGAAAGTTGCAACCGGGCGTGTGAACCCGCGCGAGGTAGTACAACTGCGACGGGCAATGCTGGCCACCGTACCGGTCAAATCACTGTGCCTTGACAGCGGATTACCACACCTGGAAAAGATCGGGGAGCAACTCAATCTCTGCCAGAGCATGACAGACCGGATTGGTCGTGAGTTGAATGATGATCCACCGGCCCTGGTGGCCAAAGGGGGTGTGATCAGGGCGGGAGTTTCCACCGAACTTGACGAATATCGCAGCTTGTCGGCATCGGCCAGGGAATATCTGAAAGATATGCAGGAGCGGGAGATCAGGAATACGGGCATCACCTCTCTCAAGGTTGGTTTCAACAACGTTTTCGGATATTATATCGAGGTCACCAATGCCCATAAATCAAAGGTGCCGGCAGAATGGACCCGTAAGCAAACCCTGACCGGATCGGAACGGTATATTACGGAAGAGCTGAAAGTCTTTGAAAGCAAGATTCTGGGGGCTGAGGAGAAGATTCTGGCCCTGGAGCAGCAGCTTTATGATTCCCTGGTGCTCGCCCTCGGGGATTATATCGCACCGGTTCAGCTGGATGCAGGGCTTCTGGCAAGGCTCGATTGCCTGCTCTCCTTCTCGAGGGTGGCCATCAGGAACCAGTATGTAAGGCCCGAGATCAATACCGGTTTTAAGATTGACATCAAAGAGGGGCGCCACCCGGTCATTGAAAAGCAGTTGGCTGAAGGGGAAAAATATATCAGCAATGACGTTTATCTCGACCAGGAGAATCAGCAGATCATCATGCTCACAGGGCCCAACATGTCGGGGAAATCGGCATTGCTCAGGCAAACCGCGCTCATCGCCCTGATGGCACAGATCGGCTCGTTTGTCCCGGCAAAGGAGGCCAGAATCGGGCTGGTGGATAAAATCTTCACCCGTGTCGGGGCATCGGATAACATCTCTTCGGGTGAGTCCACATTTATGGTAGAGATGAATGAAACCGCAAGCATCCTCAACAACATCTCGAACCGGAGTCTGATCATCCTGGATGAGATTGGCCGCGGCACTGCCACCTACGACGGGATCAGCATTGCATGGGCTGTTGCCGAATTCCTCCACGACCATCCCCAGGTGCGCCCCAGGGTGCTCTTTGCCACCCATTACCATGAGCTGAATGAGCTGGCCAAAACGAAAAAGCGGATTGCCAATTTTCACGTAACGGTGAAAGAGCTCAACAATAAAGTGATATTCCTGCGAAAACTGGCCCGGGGCGGCAGTGAACACAGTTTTGGGATACATGTTGCACAGATTGCCGGGATGCCGCGAAAAACGGTAGAGCGGGCACAGCAGATCCTGAAACAACTAGAGGAGTCACACGCTGGAGACAAACTCACCAAAGAGGGTAAAAAATCCAGTACCGACAACACTTATCAGTTGAGTTTTATCCAGCTGGATGACCCTTTGCTTGAGCAGATCAAAGAGGACATCCTCAAAACCGATATTGACAGGCTGACCCCCGTGGAGGCACTCATGAAACTGCATGAGATCAGGCAACTGCTGTATGGAAAGGGTAAGAACTCCCGGGGTGAGAAGGTTTAGGCGTTGAGATGGTTGAGAAGGTTTAGGCGTTGAGAAGGCTGAGAAGGTTGAGATGTTGAGATATCGGGGAGGTAGAGGATGAAAAAAGCGATTAATTTTTTTGGAGAAATAAAAATTGGTTTATCTTTGCACTCCCGAAACGTACTGCGGAAATAGCTCAGTTGGTAGAGCACGACCTTGCCAAGGTCGGGGTCGCGGGTTCGAGTCCCGTTTTCCGCTCAAGAAAAAGAAATCCCGGCAACGGGATTTTTTTTCACCTTTACGTACCAGTTTCAAGTGCCCGGATGGCGGAATTGGTAGACGCGTTGGACTTAAAATCCAATGAACATTGTGTTCGTGCCGGTTCGATCCCGGCTCCGGGTACCGGCCCTGCACTGCAGGGCTTTTTTTATGCCCGGGCAATGCAGTCCGGGACCGGTCTTGCCAATTCTTCTTATTTTTACAGCCATCTTTTCAAAAATGTATCGAATGAACATGCGCTATTTGTTTTTTGTGATCTTAATACTTATCCTCGACAAAACGGTCTATCCCCAGGCCAAAGGTTACGATATCACCTACACCCTTCATGGGATAAAAGACACCATGGCCTGGCTTTGCCAGGTTTACGGCAACGAGGTGTATGCCATTGACTCGTGTAAAATAAGCAATGAGACAGCCCGCTTTGAGCAAACGAATGAAGATATTCCGCACGGGGTGTACAAGATCCTGTTTAATGACACCCTGTTTACGGATATCATCTTTACCGGGGAGAAGGTCACCCTTGAATCAAGGATTCCGGACATCATCGGCTCCATGAAGGTGAGGGAATCGGAAGAGAACACGCTTTTGTTCGGATACTGGCAATACTATTTCAGGCTACAGGACACCCTTGATGAGGTGATTCGCCGTGGACGCGAACTCTACTATGCCTCCCAGGGAAAACCTTCAAAGGCACTGGATGAACTTGAGAAGCGGGCAGATCAGCTTGAAAAGCAAAAGATTGACTACATCATCCGGATGAAATACGACCATCCCGGAAAGTTTGCGCCGCAACTGATCTGGTCATTCCAGAAACCCGATTACCGCTTTTACCTGATCAACGGTGGAAGTCCCTATCCATCGGAAAGAGATTATTACCAGAACCATTTCTTCGACAGGCTCGACTTCAGTGACCCGAGGATGCTTTACACCGAGGTGCTCTTCGTGATGATCAACGATTACATGAAAACATTCGCCCCACAACCCTCAACCCAGGTTTATATTGAGCTCACCGAGGAGGTATTGAAACGGGCACAGCAAAATGATGAGGTTTATCAGTACTGCATTGAACTTTTCATCAGGAATTTCGAGGTTGGTGTCTGGGAGAAAGTATTTGTACATGTGGTGGAGAACCATTACCTCAGGGCTCCCCTGAGCAACCCGGCCCTGAAAAACGCTTACGCTTCCCGCGTCCAGGCGATTCGCAACACATCCATCGGCGAGAAAGTTCCGGAAGTTTGCGGCACAACCCCCGCCGGAGAGATGAAATGCCTTTCAAACGAAATGGGGACCAGGACCTTACTCCTCATATGGAGCTTTGGTTGCGACCATTGTGAATCCATTCTGCCCGGGCTCGTGAATATTCAGAACGAATACAAGGAAAAGGGGTTTCGCATCTTTGCCTTCACCCTTTCCGATAACCGGGATTCATTGCAGGCTGCTATCGACAGATATGGCATCAACTGGATTACTGTTTCCGACTACAAAGAATTCCTCTCCGAGGTGGTTGACCAGTTCAATGTCACGGTAACCCCGGTGATGTACCTGCTGGATGCCGACGGCATCATCACCGACAAGCCCACCACGATTCCGGTTCTTTATTCCAACCTGGTAATCCGTTACCGGGATCAGTGATAGCCGGTAACACCGAGGATATGTTCCGTGGCGCCAAGTCCTTGCTCTACATAGGTTTTTGCAGCGATGGCAGCTGATGCATGGTGATCAGGATCATCAAAAAGTTGAGCAAGGGTTTCAGCAAACTCATCCTGATCGTTCACCGGAAACCCGCCCCCTGCATCGATGAGTCCGTGTGCTTCACGAAAGATATGATGTCTGGGCCCAAATATCACAGGACAACCATACACTGCAGCCTCCAGAAGGTTGTGTATCCCTTTTCCGAATCCACCGCCTACATAGGCAATATATGCAAAGCGATACAAACTG
>JAWOGX010000298.1:0-6236 GCA_046496455.1 Bacteroidales bacterium
ACGGTCATGATCGTCGCCATGATCGGGATCCTTGTCGGGGCAACTTTTTCATCAGGGATGATGGAAATTGCAAGGAAAGGGATGTTCAATCCACAATTCTTTTACTTTAAAGACATTATGATCATCTTTATCGCAGTGATGATCATGGATGTCATTCTGCTTGACACCTTTAACTCCTTTGGGTTGCCTACTTCCACCACGGTGTCACTGGTATTTGAATTGCTCGGGGCGGCGATGGCAGTTGCGATTGCCTATTCCGCTAAAGATAACCTGATTTTGCTCGATGGCTCCCTGATCATAGGTACCGTCAATGACTACATCAACAGCAGGAAGTCCTTTGAAATCATCATGGGAATTCTTCTCTCCATTGTCATTGCGTTTACTGTTGGGGCAATCATCCAATATTTTGCCCGGTTGCTTTTCAGCTTCAATTACAAAAAAACCCTCCCCTATGTTGGGGGTATTTTTTCAGGTATTGCCATCACTGCCATCACTTACTTCATGCTCATCAAAGGGGCCAAGGATGCCTCTTTCATGACTGATGGAGTCAAGGATTTCATCAAGAATAACGCAAATCTTATTCTCCTTTACAGTGTGATAGGCTGGTCTGTCATCTTCCAGTTGCTCACTTTCCTGATCAGGGAGTGGGTGCTGCGTGTCATTGTATTGCTGGGTACTTTTTCATTGGCGATGGCATTCGCGGGTAATGACCTTGTAAACTTCATCGGCGTACCCATTGCAGGCCTGAATGCTTATACCGCTTTTATCTCCAGCGGTGGCGTAAACCCGGGGGCCTTTACCATGGAAGCCCTCAGTAATTCCATGCCCACTGAAGAGTGGCTTTTAGTGTTGGCAGGTATCATCATGGCCATCACCTTATGGAAGAGTAAGAAAGCAAGAACCGTGATACACACGACAATAGACCTGACACGGCAGAATGAAGGGGAAGAGCAGTTCAGTTCCAATTACCTGGCAAGAACCATTGTACGAATTGGCAAGAATACAGGTGAAAATCTGGGAAAAGTTGTGCCGGGATTCATTAAAAAAGCAGTGAATAAAAGATTCATCATGGTGCAACAGCAGAAAGGTCCGGATGCGCCTGCCTTTGACCTGGTGCGTGCATCGGTGATACTCGTTGTATCCAGTGCCCTGATCGCCTATGCCACATCCTATAAGCTGCCTCTTTCCACCACGTATGTCACCTTTATGACTGCCATGGGTGCGTCTTTTGCCGATCGCTCGTGGGGTCGTGAGAGTGCTGTTTACCGGATCAGTGGTGTGCTTAATGTGATCGGGGGATGGTTCCTGACTGCTTTCGCAGCTTTCTCCGGTGCCTTTATCATTGCCAGTGCCATTTATTATGGTGGGCTATGGGTCACATTGATCTTTATCGGACTTGCCTTGTTCACGGTCATCCGGACCCATGCTTTCCATCATCGCAAGGCTGCCAGACGCGAAGAAACCGACAGGATGAATGCCGTGTCCTCCTACTCTGCATCAGAGATGAAGTCACAATGCATTGCATCCGTTGGGGAAACCCTCGTTTCCATCAATAATATGTATGGGCAAACCCTTAAGGCCCTTGCATCGGAGAAGAGGAAAAAACTGAATGATCTGCGAAAGGGTTCAAAGGATACCCGCAAGAAAACCCAGGAACTCAAACTTCGTCTTCCGGATATGCTCAGAAAACTCGAGGGTGATGCTGTACCCACCAGCCACAATTATGTCCAGATCATTGAAAACCTTAACGAGCTGGCATACACATTCAATTTTATCACCAAACATGCTTTTGAACACGTGGATAATAACCACAAGGAACTGAATGCCGATCAGATTGCTGAACTGAATGAGCTAATCATACTCAAGAACGATATGGTCAGCGACCTTGTTGCAGGCCTTGAAAGGGTGGATGATGCATTTGTGGATGAAATGCAGCAAAGGGCAAGAAAAATTATCCACTATATGGACGGATGCGTACTGAATCAGATCAGACGTGTAAAAGCCGGCACATCAGGAAAAAGAAACAGCATGCTCTTCATGAATATCATCTCCGAAACGAAAAACCTGATATCCTTTGAAATGAACATGCTGCGCGCACAAAGACAGTTCCTCAGTCAGATGCCCTGAGGCAAGGCTTTGAGCTTATAGCTTTTCCACCACTTCCAAATCGAAAACAAGTGGCGAATAGGGTCTGATGATCGGAGGACTCCCCTCTTTGCCATAGGCCAGTGACGAAGGAAGGATTATCCTTGCCCTTTCTCCGACCCGCATCATTTTGAGGGCTTCATGCCATCCTTTGATCACATCGGACTCGTCAACCACGACATCCATGGGTTCACCACGCTGCCGTGACGAATCAAAAACTCCCATGTCAAGGTAAAAGCCGGTGTAATGAACTTTTACATGGTCTTTGCTTTTTAAAAGTGGTCCGGTGCCTTTGGTTTGCACTACATAAATCAACCCGTTCGATACAGGTTTCTCCTTGATCTCATTCCGGGAGAGAAACTGCTTGATGCTATAGCCCTCAAACTCTTTCATCCCCGGAGCAACATTGACAATCTCAATTTCCATGCGTATCGATTTATAAGGTCCGACCAACCCTTGTCCGAAACCACGGCTGCCGAAAGCATTGGGCGATGTCATCACCAGGGTTGCCTTTCCCCCCTGACGCATGGTGAGCAATGCCTGATTCCAGTTAAAAGGAATATTGTGTTCATCGGCAATCCGGAAATCAACCGGTGGAGTGTCATCATCCGGGATAAACTCTGTTCCATCAATAGTGGAAGCAGACATTTTAAGTGAAATGATGGAAGTATCCGTAATGGGCAGCCCTTTCCCTACCACATTCTCCTTGAAATACACACCAGGCTGAATTTCGGTAAAGCCCTCCAGTCCCTTTTTGTATAGCTCAAACTGCTCCATTTCGACGGCAATCAGGCTGTCGTTCTCCTTCTGGATCATCTCAGGCGTGTAAATCTTACGCATCACCATATCGATATAGATGACCGAGGCACTATCCAGATCGAAATTCAATCCATAGTACTTGCTGAGCGAATCTGCTGAGAATATGAAAGAAGCACTGTCACCTTCGCAAAGCATCCCAAGGGCTTCATAAAGATCCCCTTCATACCTGGTAGAATCCATCATCTGCCGTTCAAAAACCTCCTCCCCTTCAGAAAAAACTGTATCAGGTGTGTACACCCTCATCTGAAAACTTACCAGGTCACCGGGTTTTGCAAATGACTCACAATCGCTTTTGATATGGTACTTGTAATAAAGACCACTGGCGGCTTTCTTGTAACCCGGGTATTGACTGCAAGAAGTCAGCAGTGCAATGATACCCAGGAAGGCTGGGAAGACAAATTTCTTTACATTCATAATTCTCTGTTTTATTATTGGTTAGTAGATATTACCTGAAGCAACTCGATGTCAATAATCAATGTTGCCCCTTTCGGAATTCTTTCCTGATCACCAGTAAGGCCATATGCAAGGTATGAGGGGATGATTGCCCTGGCCTTCGCTCCCTGGTTCATATATTGCAGCAACTCATGCATTCCGCTTACGGCTTCGCTCTTCTCAATCATAATTTCCTCAGGATCTCCGTTTAGCGTTGAATAGGCCTCAATCCCATTGATTAAACCAATGCTGTAATGGATCCTGACAATATCACCTTTCCGGGCATTCGTCCCTTCACCCGTGCGGTAAACAGTATACATCAATCCTGAAGCGGTTCTCTTCAGGTTTAGTTCATGTCGTTTAACATACTGATCTATTATCTTTTCTTCGTGTTTACTTAATTCTCGGTGAGCCTCCTCCAACTGATATTTCAGTGAATCAGGGTGCAATGCTGTGTCTGGAACAGACTGCTTTTCGGCATTATGGCATGAAGAAATGCCAATCAGCGCTCCAAGAAAAAATATGGTGGTGTGGGTCTTAAGCCTAGAAGCCTTCATTATGCTTGCTCAATTCTTTTTGATAATCGGGTAGTGTATCCACAAATGCCTTTACAGCATCTTTGATCTTTCCTTTGAATGATCCACCGGCAGCATTCAGATGGCCACCTCCATTAAAGTGATTCTTTGCAAAATCATTAACAGAAAACCGCCCTTTGGAGCGGAATGAAATTTTAATCTCCCCATCACGCAAAGAAAAGAAGGCAGCCAAAACAACACCTTTTATTGAAAGGGCAAAATTGACAATACCCTCTGTATCGCCAATCTGGCTCTTGTTTCTTAACAATTCATCCCTATCCAGGGCAATATAGGCTGTATGGAATTCCGGTAAAACAACCATTTTTTCAAGTGCGTAACCAAGAAGCCTTATGCGATTCTCAGTATTGTTGTCATATACAAGCTTGTGGATCCGGTCAGGGAGTATCCCTTTACGCACAAGTTGGGCCGTGACGTCGTAGGTCATCGGAGAGTTGCAATTGAAACTGTAAGACCCCGTATCAGTCATTATTCCAACATATAAAGCCTCTGCCATCTGCTCATCAATTTTGTCAGTGAGCCCCATCATATCGATCAGGTGATAGATCAGTTCACTGGTGGAAGAGACGGTCACATCTGAGAAAACATGGTCAAATTCGTCGTGGCAGGGATGAATATGGTGGTCTATCAACACCCTGGTGCCTTTGAACTGGCTGAGCGTTTCAGCCATCTTTCCGGTTCGGCTCAAAGTAGAAATATCGACTGCAAAAAGTGTATCAGAACGGATTAAAACATTAGTTATATATTCTTGATCCTTAGCATAATATACTATCTTATCTGAACCAGACATCCATTGATAATAGGTTGGGAACGGACCCGGCAATGCAATGGTTACTTCTTTACCGAGGAGCTGCAAAAAACGGCCGAGTGCCAATGATGATCCAATGGCATCTCCATCAGGGTTTTCATGTGACACAATGATGACCTGAGATACCTTTTCGACAAGTTTTTTTATCTGTTGTGCAGTAATTTTCAACTTTTGGTTATTTTTATTCACACAAAGAATCGTAAGCCCAAACAATTGCACGGTAAGTTTGTTCCTTACTGAAAGTTGCGAAGATAGGATTATTTTTCATTGACTGTGTTTCAGGATTATTATTCAAATATCAGCATAAACCAATAATCACTTGTATGTCAGGAAACATCACGCTCACCATCATTAAACCTTATGCCGTTCAGAACGGTTACACCGGATCGATATTAGGTAAGATCAATGAAGCAGGATTCCGTATTGCCGCTATGAAATATTTTCATATGACACCGAAGCAGGCGTCCCTCTTCTATGAAGTTCATAAGGATATGCCCTTTTATGACAGCCTGGTCTCGTTCATGTCCTCCGGACCCTTAGTGGCGGCAATCCTGGAGAAAGACAATGCGGTTGAGGATTACAGGAAACTTATTGGGGCTACGGACCCGTCAAAGGCCGAACAAGGGACCATCCGCCAGCTTTTTGGCAAATCCATTCAACAGAATGCCGTTCATGGTTCTGATTCAGATGCCAATGCAGAGCGTGAAGCTGCGTTTTTCTTTTCAGCCGTAGAACGTTATTGATCAGGATTGAGCATCTATTGGGGGTTAAAAATCAACATCGCCTGGTTTTTATGCCTGATGCCCAGATGGTAAATACTCACTGAATGTCCCATCTGCCTTGAGCAGTATGACTTTTAATGTTTTGGTTACCTCCACTGAAGATACTGTTTTTTGAGTTACATTAGTAACTTTGTTTTTGTTTACATCTGTCTTTTCTGATGGTATGACATTTGTAACTTCTTTCTGCTGTGCTTCATGATGGACAGCGCTTTTCAGCTGTCCGTGCTCAGGTTCAATTTCTCTGACACCCGATCCTGTTCCCAGAACAAGCCATCCTATATCCACGTCCGGAAACACCTCTGCTATCTTCATGATAAGATCCAGGCTGGGTTTGTTTCTACCGCTGAAAATGTGCGACATCCCGGACCGCTGAACACCGAGTTTGTCCGCAAATGAGGATGCGGTCAGACCCTTCTTTTCAATGATTTCCCTGATTCTCTCTGTAATAGTCATGTTACAAAGATAACATATTTTCGCTTGACTTCGACCCGCAATGTGTTTATTGATGTAAATCAATATATGTTTACTCCTGTAAATTATCTGATCCTACTTTCAACTACTCCAAAACTGGATTTATCATGATTTTTTCTCTGGCAATTCAGGGTGGGCCAGAAAAAAAACAGGGATCTTTTGCTGCCTGTTTGCGTTTTGTTTTGC
>JAWOGX010000363.1:0-4250 GCA_046496455.1 Bacteroidales bacterium
ACGGCCTTTATCGGGAACACCTGATCTCCGTTACGAAAAAAGGGAAAAAGGGAGCCGATGAGATCCGGGAAATGATGGAGATGTTCAGGAACAACACACCGAAAAGCATCTGTAATATTGATGTGCAGGAAATCAGGGACTTCAAGACACAAACCATCTCCGCCATCGCAGATAGAACCACCAGGCCCACCGGATTGGTCTCATCGAATGTTCTCCAGCTTCAACTCAAGGACAAAACGTTGATCACCATGCGGCCTTCAGGTACCGAACCCAAGATTAAATTCTATTTCAGCACCCACCATCCCTGGAACCCATCCACAGAATCATGGGAAACGGCTGACCAAAACCTTCGGAATAAGATTCAGCAGATCATCAATGAAATGGAATTACATTGAACATCCCCAGCAAAAACATGACAGGAATTATCCATAAAGCCTTTCGCTTCAGATCCGTGTTGGCTGTGATTTTTATGATCACTGTCATGTTGATTTCGTCGTGTGAGAAATACTTTTATACAGAGCCCATTGAATATCCGGTCACCATCGCATTTTCGGGAGTTGTCCTGTCTGAAGATACAATCCCCCTGGCCAATGTCAATATCTCATTCCGTGCCCCCGGGGATCCGGACAGCGTAGCAACCTTTACGGATGTGAATGGCAAATACCATTTCAAACAACTCATTGAAAATGTTGGTCCGCACAGACTCACTGTTCAGGATATTGACGGAGGCGACAATGGCGGGAGTTTCATGAGCCAGGATACAGTATTTTACCTCAATAAAAGCCAATGGGATAGCAGGAGCGTAGAGATTGATTTTATGCTGAAAAAAATCTGAGAGAAATAAATCCAAGGGGAATCAAAAAAATACAATTGCTCAGTTATGGAAAGTCAGGAAGAGATGATCAAATCAAGAAAAGTGCTGGAGTTTCTGACGGTAGCCAATGAATACTGTTTGCTTATCGACCGCTGTAAAGACTACCCGCGGGAAAGCCTGCTGGAAATCCTCCATCGGATTCTGCCGCTGGTTTACCTTAAGGGGAGCCTTCTTCCTGAAATCACTCCGGGAGACGAAGAGCTGCTGGAACGTTTCGTGACCGAAGAACAATGGGAAGATCGGCTCAATGAACTAAGGGAAATCCTGGAGGGGACCGACCAGTATTGGGATATCCATCATCCGGAAGAAAAGGAACCTGAAAACCACCAGGCAAGTGTAGCCGAAGACCTTGCCGACCTCTACCAGGAGATGAAAGATTTTGTGTTGTTGTACCAGAAGCCCCTGACGGCAGCAAAAGAAAATGCAGTAGCTGCCTGCCGGCAGTATTTTGCGGATCACTGGGGCCGGAAAGCCCTGAAGGCTTGTCTGATCATCCATCAGCACCTCCACCCCTGCAGCCATGATCACCACGATCATCATTAAAACCATTGGCCATTAATCTTTGTAACCCAGGAATAGTCAAATAACTCGTTATTCAGGAAAAAACATTGCAACCATGAAACGGATTATATTTTTCGTATTGATTCTTACCCATTTCGGATGCGCCAGCGGTCAGCCCCAGGGCAAGAAGATCGAAATCGATATCAAAGGGATAAGCGATACGGTCCTTTACCTCGTGCATTACTACGGCAATTCCAATATGATCGCCGATACTGCAAAGCGTGACAAAGGGGGGAAATATGTTTTTGCAGGGAAGCAACCACTTCCGGCAGGGGTCTATATCCTTGTTGATCAAAGCAAAAGCCGCCCATATTTTGAATTTCTGATTGACAAACAACAGCAGTTCAAGATCAAAACTGATACTAGCGCAATCTATGATAACCTCACCTTCACCAATTCTCCGGTGAACACCTCTTTCAAGGAATATTCAAAATTCATTCAGGAGAAGCGTAAAGAGGTAGATCAAATCAGAAAAGAGATACAGGAGCTTAAAGACAACCCTGAATCCGGCAATGCTCCGCTCATAACCAGGCTGGAGGCAGAAGTCAAAGATTACGACCGCCTAGTGAGGCAATACCAGGAAGAACTGGTCAGAAAAGACCCGGAATCGCTGCTGGCTCTCCTGATCAAGCTTCAATGGGATCCTGAACCCCCTTATGATCTCAAAAACGGCACGCGCGAGGACAGCATCAAGGCATTTAACTACACCCGCGAGCATTTCTGGGATCATGTCGACTTGTCGGATGAGAGGATAGTGCGCACGCCCCTTTTTGCTGAAAAACTGAAATCTTACCTGACAGTCCTGGTGATTCAGCATCCTGACAGCGTGATTAAGGAGGGTGAATGGATCATTTCCCATACCCTTGCCAGTCCTGAACTGTACAAATATGTGGTGTGGTATGTGGTGAACGTGACGTAACGATCGAACATTATGGGGATGGAGAAGGCATTCGTACATTTTGCCAAATCCTATTACCTGGCAGGAAAAACCTGGTGGGCAAGCGAACCGGTGCTGAAGAAGATGGAAGAACGGGTCAGGATGCTGGAACGCATCCTGATCGGGGTTCAAGCCCCGGAACTCCAGATGTGGGACACCAACCAACAGGTGGTATCATTGCACAGGCTGAAAGCAGATTATACCATTGTGGTTTTCTGGGATTATGAATGCGGGCACTGCAACAAAATGCTACCCGGCCTGCGGGATTATTACCACGCAATGAAAGACAAAGGGGTTGAGGTGTATGCGGTTTGTACCAAGACCGACTGGGAAAAATGGAAAAAATATATCCGCGAAAAAAAACTCGACTGGATCAACGTCAATGGTGGGTGGTCAGTAAATAGGTATGATACCCTATACGACATCATGTCCACCCCCATCATCTTCCTTCTTGACAAGGATAAGAAAATCCTTGCCAAGAGGATCGAACTGGAGCAGCTGCAGGAGATCCTGGAAATGGATATGGATCAGGCCCGCAACCGCGATGCTGTTCGCAATGATGATTGATTATCAGGGTTTCGTGGTGTAAAACCTGTACAGGTTATGCAGCTCATTGCTGGGCCTGTATCCCATTGAATCATCCGTGATATATTCAAAATGGAATGCCAATGGATCATACTGCGGAATAGTAACGAGCATTGAGTCACCAGTAGGATACCACTGATAACTGGCATGATTCACCATCTGGTTAACATGCTTCCATTCCATGGTTCCACTTGTGGAATCGGTTGCGGTAAAGAAATGATCCCCGCGATGCTGGGTCGGATCATTGTACCACCATTTGCCGTAAAGCTTGTAGTATCGCCCCATCGGATCGTTGTTTGTGTCATCTTTATCTTTTCCGCAGAAGGTGAAGGTGGCAATCAATCCCAGGGCAAGCAGGAAAACAAGTGATTTTTTCATTTTGTGTTTTTTAATGGTTTTTTTGAATTATAAATTTGATCAATGATTCTTCTTAAATCGGACTAATCTGTGTAATCTGTGGTTAATACGGTTTCCCGGTATTATTCCAATACGGGGTATCTTCTATCAGGTAACTTCGCTACTCGGTTGATGTTCTGGTCTGAGCAGATCATTCACTGTTTTCACAGGATTAAAAGTGATCAGCGGGACCTCGACAAAGAGGGTGAGCCAGTCAGCCATGGCTCCATTCCATAGGCCCGGATGTTCAAGCGCTTTAAGCACTTTACCCTGGTGAGATTTCACAGAGATAAAAGAGGTGTCGGGATCGGAGAAACGGTTCAGATCAAACTTGTTCCCCTGGTAATCCTTCACGGCGCACACAAGGTCAACCGGATTGAAATGGGTTGCAGCCATGGCGATCTCATGCTGCTGCTGGTTTTGATGGTCGATCTGGGCCGATTCAATAATCTGGAGTGTCACTTCATTCCCCTTTCTTACCCAGAAAGGTCCTCCGCCAGGTTCACCGGTGTTTTTTACCATCCCGCAAACCCGTACAGGCCTGTCAAGGTATGCCTGAACTGCAGCAACCAGGTCATTACCCCTGGCATCAATAGGATGATTAAACCTCTGGTTTATCCATTGAACAATCTCCTGCAAATCTGCCGCAGTATACTGCCCGGTTTCAAGATTCCGGAGAATGCTATCGATCTTGTTTTTAGTCTCGATCAGCAGTCCGGTAAGCACCTTTTTCCATGAAGAGCCAGCGTTCCATGCCCACAGCCCGCTGGAGCTCCGAGAAGGCCTCCTCGACCGTCAGGCGACTGCGGCCATCACCATACGCCGTGACCCAGCCGTGCATCCTGCTCACCAGGTGGATCCGCTCCTCCCGCAGCACCTGGTCCAACATGTTCTGCG
>JAWOGX010000054.1:0-7764 GCA_046496455.1 Bacteroidales bacterium
GTTCGCCTGGAGAAAGCTTAAGGCTGAGGTGTTCAAACAACAACTCGATACGGAATTGCAGATTTTTGGCTATGATATTTCCGAATCAAACCTGGATATTGCCCGCGATAATATCACCCAGCTACGGATGCATAAGGATATCCGGCTTGCCCCTGCTGACTTCCTGCAACTCACCCCGCCGGTCGAACGCGGTATGGTCATGATCAATCCACCATACGGTGAAAGACTCAGAAAGGTGAACGTCAGTGAGCTCTACAAAAACATCGGCAATACCCTGAAACACCGGTTCTCAGGGTTTGAGGCGTGGATTATCAGTTCTGACCTGGATGCCATGAAGAATATCGGACTGAAACCCTACCGGAAATACACCCTGTACAATGGGAAGCTGGAGTGCAGGCTCCATGCCTTCAGGATGTTTTAGCGTCTGAACTATGTAAATTTGTATTTGTTTTTTTTATTTTGATGGATAAACTATGAAAGTAAAGTCTATAGGGGTTTTTACCAGCGGTGGTGATGCACCGGGGATGAATGCAGCGATCAGGGCAGTGGTAAGGACTGCCTCGTATCATCAAATCAATGTTTTCGGCATTTACAGAGGGTATGAAGGAATGATCGATGGTGAAATCAGGCCAATGGACAACCTCTCGGTGGCACGGATCATCTCCCGCGGTGGCACCATCCTGCAATCAGCCCGTAGTCCACGCTTCAGGACCGAAGAGGGAATGGAAGCCGCCTATCGGAACCTGCGCAAACACAATATTGATGCATTGATTGCCATCGGTGGTGACGGCACCTTCAGGGGAGCAGAAGAGCTTTCGGTGAAATACCCTGTGCAGGTCATCGGTGTTCCTGGTACGATCGACAATGACCTTTACGGCAGCGACTTTACCATCGGTTATGATACTGCCATCAATACCGTGGTTGAAGCCGTGGATAAAATCAGGGATACTGCCGGCTCCCACAACAGGCTGTTCTTCATTGAGGTGATGGGAAGGGATGCCGGCTTCATCGCCATGAGAAGTGGCATTGCCACCGGGGCTGAGGATATCCTGATCCCTGAAACGAAAACCTGTATTGATGACCTGATCGAAAAGCTTAAAAACAACCGCAGGGAGAGCAAAACATCAGGGATTATCATCGTGGCTGAAGGAGATGAAGAGGGCGGTGCCTTTGAAGTGGCCCGCAAAGTGAACGAGAAATTCCAGGGTTACTCTACAAGGGTTACCATCCTGGGGCATGTCCAGCGGGGTGGATCGCCCACCTGCATGGACCGCGTCCTGGCCAGCACCCTTGGGTTTGAAGCCGTAAATGCGCTGCTCCAGGGGGAAAACCGTGTCATGGTGGGTCAGGTCAACAAGAAGATCGTCTGCACCCCATTCTCCCGGGCCACCAAACACCATCAGGAGATCAACAGGCAGATGCTTGAGATGGCAAGGATCCTTTCACTCTGACTTTCGATGCAATGCAATCCCCGTCAAGATATGCAGAGGTAATTCTGCCGGTTCCCCTGCCGGGTATGTTTACCTATGCCATCCCTGAGGAACTTGCCGGACAGGTAACCCCCGGGAAACGGGTTGTGGTCTCTTTCGGTAAAAAGAGGATCCTTTCAGGAATGGTAAGGAGGATCCTCGATCAGCACGATGCTGGCATCGTCCCAAAGGAGGTACTGGCTGTCCTGGATGAAAAACCACTCGTCGCAGAATCTCATTTCACTTTCTGGGACTGGATAGCACAGTATTACCTCTGCAATCCGGGAGAAATACTTGTCGCCGCCCTTCCCGGCAGCTTCCGGCTCGAAAGTGAAACAGGTGTTGAACTCCATCCCGATTTTGATGATGATACCGCCAAACTCTCCGATAAAGAGTATCTGATTGTGGAAGCATTGCAGTTTACCCCCAGGCTTACCATCTCAGACATCAGCGAGATCGTGGACCAGAAAAGGGTGATGAACCTCGTCAACGGATTGATCGACAAAGGGGTGGTGATTTCCACGGAAACCATTACCGAGGTGTACCGCCCCAAAACCGTTACCATGGTCCGGCTTGGTGTGAAATACCACACTGAGGAGGCGCTCAATCTGATGATGGATGAACTGGGCACCAGGGCTTTCAAGCAACTTGCGCTGCTGATGGGATTCCTGCAGCATGCAGGATTGGCATTGCATCAGGCGGCAATGCCGAAAAGTGAGGTGATGGCCAGGACGGGATCTTCCGTGGCAGCCTACAAAGCCCTCTGTGACAAAGGGGTATTCGAAGAATTTCAGGAAGAGGTGTCCAGGCTGGGCAGTTATGAAGCTGTCCGGAATGCCGGTGATATCGTATTGAACAAGATTCAGGAACAGGCACTGGAGAAGATCAGGGAAGGGTTTGGGCAGAACCTTCCTGTGCTGCTCCACGGCGTAACAGGAAGCGGTAAGACAGAGGTTTACATCAGGCTTATGGAGGAGTGCATCCGCAATGGAAAACAGGTGATGTACCTCCTGCCCGAGATTGCCCTCACCAGCCAGATCATCAACCGTCTCCGAACTTATTTCGGAAACAGGGTTCAGGTATACCATTCCCGCTACTCCGAGCAGGAACGTACGGAATTGTGGAACAGAATCGTCAGGTTTTCCGGCAGCGATGACGACCCCTGGATTTTGGTGGGTGCAAGGTCTTCACTTTTTCTTCCACTCACCGATGCAGGCCTGGTTATCGTGGATGAGGAGCATGACCATTCCTACAAGCAGTTTGACCCTGCACCCCGGTACCAGGCCCGTGATGCTGCCGTAATGCTGGCTAACAAACTGGGAATCCCTGTTCTTCTCGGTTCTGCCACCCCTTCACTGGAATCTTACCATAATGCCAGGACCGGGAAATACCTCCTCGTTAACCTCCCCGACAGGTACGGAAAGAGCAACCTGCCAACAGTGTACGTTGCCGATGTTGCCGAAGCCCAGCGCAGACGGGAGATGAAATCCCACTTCACGCCGCTTCTCATCACCCACATCAAAAAGGCCCTCGATTCAAAACAGCAGGTGATCCTGTTTCAGAACAGGAGGGGGTTTTCACTCAGGGTGTTCTGCACCTGCTGTGGATGGCACCCTGGTTGCCCACACTGTGATGTCACCCTCACCTACCATAAGTATATCGATAAACTGAAATGCCATTATTGCGGATTTCAAACCATCGTGCCTAAACGTTGCAGCGATTGCGGCTCCGATGAAGTGAAAACCGCCGGGTTTGGTACGGAGAAGATAGAAGAAGACATCGCTATTCTTTTCCCAAAGGCACGGGTACGCAGAATGGATTTCGACACCACACGCACCAAAAATGCCTACCAATCCATCATCGGCGACTTTGAGCAACGTGTTGTCGATATCCTGGTAGGCACCCAAATGGTGACCAAAGGGCTCGATTTCAGTAATGTGGGTGTAGTAGGGGTGATGAACGCCGATACGATGATTGCCTTCCCCGATTTCCGGTCCCATGAACGAAGCTTTCAGCATATCGTCCAGGTGAGCGGCAGGGCAGGCAGACAGTCAACCCCCGGTTTTGTTGTGATCCAGACAGGTAGGCCTTCACACGATGTGATCAGGCTTGCCAAAGAGCACAATTATCCCGGACTCTTTGAAATGGAGATCAATGAAAGAAAGCAGTTCTTCTATCCCCCATTCTCAAGACTGGTAAAGATCATTTGCAAGTCAAAAGATGCCAGGATACTCAACCAGGCTGCCTTCCAGCTCGCAGACGAACTCAGGGGCGCCCTCGGTCATTTTGTCCTGGGCCCTGAATACCCACTCGTCTCAAAAATTAAAAGCGAGTATATCAGGCATATCCTCATCAAACTGGAGCCCGATAAAAAACTTAACGGGAAAAAATTATGGATACGTCACCAGGTTGCCCGAATCCAAAGCCTGGATCAGTTCAGAAAGGTGCGGTTTATTATTGATGTGGATCCCTATTAATGGATGTGGCATGTTCGTGATCATCGGAATCACTGCTTTGGCTCCTCTTCGATGATCAGGAAAATATCTTCATGATCCCTCTTCATCAGGTATTTTTCCCTCCCGTACTGCTCAACCTTTTCCAGATCATTGGCAAGCTGGTCCCGGATCACCTCGTTCTTCGCAATCTCTTCGAGATAATACTCCTTCTGATGCTTCATCGATCGAAGTTCCTTTTTTACCCGATACCGTGAAATCAGATTGTTGCCGTCGAAAAACATCAGCCAGACAATGAATGCAAGGGTGGTCAGCAAATATTTGTTGTACGCCATCCTCCATAACTGCTTCCTTGCCGGCTCACCCTCTGTCCCGCCTTTCTGTGGCTGCTTTCCGGGTGCCCCTTTTTCTGTTCCGGTATCATTGAACCCCAGCTCTTCCTGGAACGGTTGCTCGTCATCGTACTGCATGGTAAATCTCTTTTGGACCTGTAAAGATAATCATCTTCACAGGCAAAGATTTTACTTCAGATGCACTTTATCAACCTCCGTTTGTTAATCTCTGAGCCCTGTTTTTGTATCTTGCGAAAAATTTACGCATCATGTCTGCAGAACTCTGGTTGCAATATCTGATATACCTGCTGGGCGCATTGTTACTGATCATTGGCATCCGCTATTTCTACCTTTCGATTGTACAGCGGATCCATCACCCTGAACAATGGATCCGGCTGCGCCAAAAGGGAGAAATCCCTGATGCGGTGCTGGGATTGGAGAAGCATTACAAGGACAAGGTGCGCCTGTACAATATATGGTTCCAGATCAGAAGGGTGAACCAGGAGAGTGTTTCCGGTGATTTTGCTGAACTTGGGGTTTACAAGGGCGATTCGGCCTGGCTGATCCATACCCTTGCTCCGGGTCGGAAACTTCACCTCTTTGATACCTTTTCAGGGTTTTTTGAACCCGATATCTCAATGGAAACCGGTGAAGCGGCAACCTACGACTGGCACAATTTCGCTGACACGGATGTTGAGATCGTCAGGCAAAAGCTTGGTGGCAGCAAGGAGATTATCTTCCATGAAGGGCATTTCCCTGAAACCTCCATCGGACAAGAGCACCTCAGGTTTGCCTTTGTCCATATCGATGCAGACCTGTACCTGCCGGTTAAGGCCGGACTGGAGTATTTTTATCCCCGCCTGACACCTGGTGGTGTCCTCATCATCCACGATTATACCCATAAATGGGATGGGCTTTGCCGCGCAGTGGATCAGTTCGTGAAACACATCCCCGAAAACCTCATCCATGTCCCTGATATGCATGGCTCTGTGATGATCATTAAAAACAAAGATCCGCATTAGAATCATTTAATCCACCTCTGCAATCTCACCCAAAAGTGTTGCTGAAGTGCAACGTACCACCTTCACGTCAACATAATCCCCGGGTTTTTGACCTTTGCCGGGGAATACCACCACCTTGTTCTGCGAATTGCGCCCGAACAGGTGGTCAACCGATTTTTTGGATGACCCTTCTGCAAGCACTTCAAAGGTTTTCCCCAGGTCCCGTTTGTTGCTGGTGTGGGATAGTTCCTGCTGAAGTGCGATGATTTCACTGAGTCTGCTTTTCTTGATCATCTCCGGTACATCATCCTTGTATTTTCTGGCAGCACTCGTATCCGGGCGCTCAGAATAGGCAAACATGAATGCGAACTCATAACCGCATTCGCGCATCAGGGATAGTGTGCTCCGGTGCTCCTCGTCCGTCTCGCCGCAGAAACCGGTAATGATGTCTGTGCTGATGGCCGCATCGGGCAAATATTCCCTGATGGTGCTGACCCGGTCGAGATACCATTCTCGGGTGTATTTCCGGTTCATCCTTGCCAGGACGCTGTTGCTTCCCGACTGCACAGGCAGGTGGATATGCCGGCAGATATTCGGTTGTGCTGCCATGGTCTGCAGCAATTTGTCTGACAGGTCCTTGGGATGGGAGGTGGCAAACCTGATCCTCATTGCCGGGGAAACCTCCGCCACCTGCCGGAGCAAATCAGGGAAATCAGTGCTTTGGCCGCTCTGATCCCAATGGTATGAATTCACATTCTGACCCAGGAGCGTTACCTCCCGGTAGCCTTTGGCTAAAAGCTCCCGGGCTTCATGCAGGATGCTCAGGGGGTCCCTCGACCGCTCCTTGCCCCGGGTATAGGGCACAACACAATACGAACAGAAATTCTGGCACCCCCGCATGATGGAGATGAATGCTGATACCCCGTTGGAGTTGTAGCGAACCGGTTCAAGATCATCATAGGTCTCCTCCTCCGAAAGGATCACATTCGCCGCCTTTTGCCCCGTTGCTGTCTGCGCAAGCATCTGCGGCAACTCACGGTAACTGTCGGGGCCGGCAATCAGATCCACCACCAGCTCCTCTGCCAGGAGCTTCTCTTTCAATCGCTCAGCCATGCACCCCAGAATCCCGATGGTAAGTTCAGGCCGCTTCTTCTTTAACCCCTTCAGCTCACGCAGCCTCTTCCGGACCCGCATCTCCGCATTGTCGCGAATGGAGCAGGTGTTGATAAAAATGAGGTCCGCCTCCTCTGCACGCTTGCATACCGAATAGCCCTCTCCTGTCATGATCGAAGCAACAATCTCACTGTCAGAAAAATTCATCTGACACCCAAAGGTCTCTATAAACAATCTCATCTCAATCTGTTTGGTTTGCAAAAATACCCCAAATATCCACTGCTCCTATGAACATCCTTGCCATTGCATTGTTTCCCAAATCACCCGAATTCATCTGCCGGATATCCCATATGATATATTTTCATTTTCTTTGCACTGGTTTTTTCCGGCCTGTGAATACAGCCCGGTTGTTATTAAGAATGGTTAAATACGTTGGTAATGGTAAAAAATCTTGTCATTGTTGAGTCGCCTGCAAAAGCCAAGACGATCGAAAAATTCCTGGGGGACGGGTATATCGTGAAATCAAGCTTTGGCCATATCCGCGACCTCACGAAGAAAGGGCTTGGTGTTGATGTTGAAAAAGGTTTTGAACCCAGCTACGAGGTGTCGCCGGATAAGTCGAAAGTGATCCAGGAGCTGAAAAAGCTGGCCAAAGAGGCCGAACTGATCTGGCTCGCTTCCGATGAGGACCGCGAGGGGGAAGCCATTGCATGGCACCTGTTCGATACCTTAAAATTGAAGCCGGAAAACACACGCAGGATCGTTTTTCATGAAATCACCAAAACGGCTATTGAAAAAGCGATCAGCAATCCCCGTGAAATTGACATGAACCTGGTCAAAGCCCAGCAGGCACGAAGGGTGCTCGACAGACTGGTGGGGTTTGAACTCTCGCCGCTCCTGTGGAAAAAAGTGAAGCCCTCTTTGTCGGCGGGCCGTGTTCAGTCTGTCGCCGTAAGGCTTATCGTTGACCGGGAGGAAGAGATCAAAAGCTTTACCACCCAGTCTGCATTCAGGGTTACCGGCCAGTTTTTCGATGCTGCCAATGACGATGCCATAAGGTTCAGGGCCGAGTATCAGCAGCGTTTTGCAGAAGAAGCCGAGGCCAATCGTTTCGTTGAGTCTTGCAGGGATGCTGCTTTCAAGGTCACCTCAATGGAGAAGAAACCGGCTAAGCGGTCTCCTGCCCCACCGTTCACAACCTCCACCCTGCAGCAGGAAGCCGCCAGGAAACTGGGCTTCTCCGTGGCAAAAACAATGCTGGTTGCCCAACAGCTCTACGAAAGCGGAAAGATCACCTACATGAGAACCGACAGTGTTAACCTCTCCGATTTTGCACTGGCAAAATCCAGTGAGGTGATTACTGCCCTTTTCGGTGAGAAGTACTAATGTTCTTCGG
>JAWOGX010000072.1:0-9378 GCA_046496455.1 Bacteroidales bacterium
CGCACTTGTCATGTTCGATACTGCAGCTCCCGCCATAGCCGCTGCGAACATGTCGGTCTGGGTGATGATGTAGGCAACCTGGTATCCACCCCAACTCTGCCCCTGAATGCCAATCCTTGCCGGATCCACCTGCCCCAGCGAAATCACATGCCTGGTGCCGCTCACCACCGACCTTACCGCATCTTCGCCCGGTGTGCCGATGCGGTAATGAATGTCTGGCTCAAATACCATGTAACCATGACTCAGGTAGTGCGGTGTATTGATGACCGACCGGCTGGGGACGGCATGCGAAAACCGGTTCAGGTCATTCGAAGAGCGTTCATAGAACGTTACGATCATCGGGAGTTTTTCAAAGCCATCACGGTTCTCCGGAATCGCCAGCAGCCCTTCATACCACTCGCCATCGTCACCCTGCCATTTTACCAGCGATTGGGTCCCGCGGTAAAACTTGTCGTACTGCTGACCAATGTTGCTCAGTTTTCTCGGCTTCATCAGGGTGTAGGAGTCTGTCCATACCTCAGGGAACTCTGAAAAGCTCTCCCGGGTCCAGATGAGTTGATTGCCCTTGCTGGCTTTCTCAAAGCCACTGTAACGGTAATCCCCCTCAAACAGTATACTCGGCTTTCCGGGTTTGTGGTAATAGAGTTCCGCAACCCCGGAAGCTTTTGTTTGCCTGTCGAATACATGGAGCAGGATCCTGTCCTTGTCGTTGTAACTCCACTTCCTCTTCTCGAGATGGATGATCCGGTAAACCTTTGAACCGGTCTCCGGCCCTTCGGTGGTGAGGCATACAGGCTGCTGTTGCCTCTGCATGTCGATCTTCCAGACATCATATTTGCTGTTCAGGAGCAGATACCGGGCATCGCTTCCCCAGCCGGCAATGCCATATGCAGGCGCTGGCCCGGGATTGTCATATTCATCATCGTGAAAAGTGGCCTTGATCCCACATGTGATACAAAATGGATCCATCTTCTCCGAACGGGTGTCGATCCCTTTCCATGTGCTATCGTTCCGGTCGTACCACACGATCCATGCTTCCCCCGGTGAAAGGCTCATGTGCCGTTCGTGACCCTCGCTGATCAGCTTTCTGCTGCCGTCAGAAAGATTCTGAAGATAAATATCGGCACGTGCATATCCTTTCCAGGTTGATTCCACGGCATATTTCTGCTCATCGCGCAGTAATACGAGATCTCTTGTTTGCTGTGTGCTGATGGAAGCATGACGCACCAGGCTGTCTTCCAGCTGGATCATCCTTCCGCCCGGGATGTCATAGACCATGCGGTATGCCCTCTTTTTCTCGCTGTCAAGCTGCTTAAGCTGCTGTGACTGCAGATACGGGTCATCCCACCCCCAGATATCCAGCCTGTACTTCTCCTCTTTCAGCAAGGTGTCTTTTGCGGGTTTTTCAGAAGGATAGGCAAGTGGTATCACGATGCGGTCCGTGGATTCCTTAAGGGTTTCCTGTGAAATCAGTTCCGCGGGCTGTTGCTTTTCTTGAGAACCAGCCGTGGACTCCAGGAAGGTTATTGGATGATGCGGGTTGAAAACCATCCCTTCCGGAGGGGCAATTTCCCTAAAGTCAGGGGATAACAACTGGTCCCTGAACATGACCCTTGATGCTTTTTCATCGGTTGTATCGCGCTGCTCCAGGAATGCAAGCGTGGTTTCGAACCAGGAATAAGCAATGTTTTTTATGGGACCTTCCGATAAAAACAATGGCGATGAGATTTTTTTGTAAATGTCGAATTCATGAAGACTCTGGGCAGGCAAAGTGTCAATGGGTTGTTCCACCCACGCCAGATAATTGCCCCAGGGCGACCAGGATGCACCGGTCACATGCTCTTCCATGATCTCATGTCCGCTTATCGGATCGAAAAGCAGAAGCCTGTATAGTTTTTCTTCACCTTTTTTATCCCCGCCACCTGCCGGTCTCCTTGCCAGGAAATCTTCCTTCTCTTCACCAGGCAATGAATCATTCTTGATCTCTTCAGCGGGTTTCACCCTGAGCAGCACAGCCAAATATCTGCTCATATTCTCCTCCGGCACCAGTACCGATTTTACTGCAGGATAGATGAATTCCCTGGTCTCTTTCTTCGTCTCTGCAACAATAACCAGCGTGTCATCAAACTTCTCTGCGGCTTTAGGGTCTTTGAGCTTTGCTGCCCGTACCTCCCCCCATGCAGGCTCACGAAGGTAAGCATACCAGGCTCCCTTCCAGGGATCGGGTGAGAACCAGATCTTCTTTGCCCTGGGAATAGTGTCTGTCCGGTTGAGTTTCAGGTCATGAAGCACTATCATGGGATCGCCGTACTGCATCGGTGAAACAATGTAATACACATAACGCCCTTTGCCTGAGACCCCCTTGCTGGTGATGTTCAGGATTCCCGGGTAATCCTCTGTGGTAATGGGTCTTTTCTGCTGTGCAGAAAGAGGATGATGGAAAAAGAGAAAGATTGACAGCAACAGGAGGGTAGCTGCGACGATTGTGGATTGCTTATGCATGGCTTGATGAGTTGGGCCACCAAAGATACAGGTTGTTCGCTTTTATGCAAAATAAGAAAGCCGCAGTTCGCAGATTGTCCTGCTGAACTACGGCTGTGCAATGCCTGGTTGTTAAAAATAGCTACAAAGTCGCTGTAAGATTAATCTTCAACCCGATATCGTCGTTGATGAAGTTGTCTTTCAGGTTGTTGAAAAATGATTTGGAACCATAACGCACATTCCATTCTGCCCGGTTAATGATAAACTGGGGTGTCGTGGCAATCAGTTTGTTCTCCTCGGCACGCACATTGGCGTCAAAGGAGATGCTCCGTGTGATCCCTTTGATCGTCAGGTTGCCGGTGATTTTGTGCGTTAGACCGGGGTTGGCAATTTCTTCAGCACCCGTGATCACAAAGGTGGCTGTGGGAAAGCTGTCAACAGAGAAGAAATCAGGACTGGATAAATGGCCCCGAAGGTCGCCATTCATTTTTGGGTCGGTCAGGTCAAGCACCTTGATACTTTTCATATCCATGGTGAAGGAGCCGCCAATGAGCTTGCCCTCGCTGAGTTCCAAACGACCTTCTTTGAGCTCCACTGTGCCATTGTGCTGTCCGGTGGGCTTTTTCCCAACCCATTCCACATTGCTTTCTGCGAGGTCAGCCTCAAGGAGTTTGTCCCCAACCACAATTTGTTCTTCCATGGCTTCGCCGCTCTCCACTTTATCCCCTTTGATGCCACCGCCACACGATGCCAGTATGAATAGCATCGCGAAAATTCCGATTCCTGAAACGATCTTTTTCATCTTCTGTTAGTTTTTGTTATCGATTAGCAAAAATAACAAGATTTATGCTGAATTGTTCATCTTTGCAAACCAAAACTTCAACACTTATGATTTTTATCCTCAACCATAGTACTGATCCCGCCTATAACCTTGCAGCCGAGGAGTATGTGCTGAAAAACTTCACCGATGATGTTTTTATGCTCTGGCGCAATGCCAATGCCATCATTGTGGGAAAGCACCAGAATACAATGGCTGAAATCAACATGCCGTTTGTGCAGGAGAAAGGGATTAGGGTGATCAGGCGGCTTTCCGGAGGAGGGGCCGTTTTTCACGACCTGGGAAACCTGAATTTTACCTTTATTATGAATGGCCAGGGAGAAAAGCTTATTGATTTCAGGAAATATACGCAACCTATCCTTGAAGTGATGCAGAAGCTTGATATCCCGGCTCAGTTTGAAGGGAGAAACGACCTCACGATAGATGGACGCAAATTCAGTGGCAATGCTGAGCATGTCCACAAAAGCCGTGTGCTGCATCACGGTACGCTGCTCTTTTCTTCCGAGATCGCTGACCTTACGGGTGCTCTGAATGCCAAAAATGACAGGTATAGTGACAAAGGGGTAAAGTCGGTACGGAGTCGGGTGACCAACATTTCGGAGCACCTGAAGGAACCGATGACGGTCCTGGAGTTCGCAGGGATGATTATGGACCATGTGAGGGAAACATACGCTGATGCCGAGATGTACGATTTCTCACCCCGGGATGTTGAGGCGATCAGCAAACTTAAAGTCGACAAATATGACACATGGGATTGGAACTTCGGCTATTCGCCTCAGTATGATTTCCACCAGGTTGTAAAAACCAGTGGTGGAACGATCGAACTGGCATTGCAGGTGGAAAAGGGGGTGATCAGAGATGCCAGGTTTTCGGGAGATTTCTTCAACAAGCGGGATGTGCATGAGCTTGAAAGAATGTTCCCGGGATGCATGCATGAACCGGAATCTGTCGGTGCAATGCTCGATACGGTTCAAATTGGGGAATACTTCCTTGGGGCCACGCGTGAAGAAGTGATCAGTTTGTTTTTTTAAGGGTATCGGGCATGGCTCCCTCCAGGCACTAATTCCTGTTTGCCTTTCTGCGCCTTCTGCGGATGAGTTTTTTAAGTTCTGGCTCGAGCTCTTCGGCAGAAGATGCATCTTCATCATCATAAATCTGAATCCTTGCTTTCTTGAGCTGTTTGGTCTCGATAAGTCTTTCCAGTGTGAGGATCAGGGAGGGGAGGAGCAGAAGATTGGTAAACATGGCCAGGAGCAGGGTGAGCGAAACCAGGATTCCCATTGCTTGTGTGCCGCCAAATCCTGATGCAATGAAGATGGAAAATCCGAAGAAAAGGGTGATTGATGTGTACATCATGCTGAAACCGGTCTCGCGCAATGCCAGCACTACGCTCTTTCGGCGGTTCCCTTTGCAGAGACGGAGTTCCTGCCGGAACTTGGCGAGGAAGTGGATGGCGTTGTCCACCGATATCCCGAAAGCGATACTGAACACCAGGATGGTGGAGGGTTTGATGGGGATCCCGGTGTAACCCATGATGGCAGCAGTGAATAGGAGTGGGATAATATTGGGGATCAGGGAGATGATTACCATTCTGAACGAACGGAACAGCCACACCATGAACCCGGCGATCAGCAATATTGCAAGGCCGAGGCTCTGAAACAGGTTATGCAGCAGGAATCTTGTCCCCTCCAGGAAAACAACAGCCATTCCGGTGGGGACCACTTTATACAGGTCAGGCAACTGGTACAGGGCGATCACTGAATCTTTTTTCTCCCGGGTAAAAGCACGCCACTCTTCAGCGGTGAATGACGGTACCTCACCATTTGTCCGGGCCTCCACGTCCATATTGCCACCCTCTTCAAAAGCTTCGGTCAATGTGGATATCGATTCCTCTTCCTCAAAAAAGCTGTTGTGCCACCTGGGTGGATTAAAGACCCTGGCAATAAGGGGCTCCAGCGAGTCTTTGATCTCCCGGATCTGTTTCGAACCAATGTTGGCCATGCGAAGGCTGATCCTTGTATAGCGGCGCGTGGAATCAATGTAGGGCTTAAACGCATTGGTATTCAGGGAATCCTTGCTCAGGTAACGCTTCAGTTCCGCAAGGTCAGTGGCCGCAGGAACCAGGTAATGGTGAGGGTCTCCTCCATTATTGGCCTGGTTCAGGAAGCTGATCCCGTCAATGACTGACAACGGTGCGGAGAGCACCTCCGAGAATTGCTTATTATTCTGAATCTCACGGTAAAAACGGCTGATCTGGTAAAGAGTGCGGCCATTGTTGCTGAATACGCCGTCCTCCTCTTTGGTGTCAATCTTCAGTTCAAACGGCAAAACACCGGTGAAGTGCTTTTCGAAGAACATCAGGTCTTTGTAAACCGGGTCATGCTCCGAAATGTCATCAACAACATTCCCAGTGGTGTTGATCATCACAATGCCAATTCCGGTAATCAGGAGTATCAACGCTGTTCCCCAGTAAACCCATTTGCGCTGGTCAATGGCAATCCTGACAAGCCGGCTAACCATTTTCCTGAAAAAGATATTCTCCAGATGCTTGACATGCTTGGTGGTCGGGTCGGGAAGATAACTGAAGATAATCGTGATGAGTGTAAGGGAGAGCAGGTAGAGACCCATGATGTTCAGGGATGCAACCATCCCGAACTCTTTCAGCACATCACTCTTGACAATGATGAATGTTGCAAAACCAACTGCCGTGGTCATGTTGGTCATTAACGTTGCATTGCCAACGCGCTGCACAACCCTCGACAAAGCTTTGATCTTGTTCCCGTGGTTCTTGAACTCCTGGTGGTACTTATTGAGGAGGTAAATGCAGTTTGGGATTCCGATTACGATAATAAGGGGTGGAATCATTGCCGTAAGGATCGTGATCTTGAACCCCAGCAGGTGCATTGTGCCAAGTACCCAAACCACAGCAATCCCCACGATGAGCAGTGAAGCGGCCACCACACGGAATGACCTGAAGAACAGATACAAAATGATAGCCAGTACCAGTGCGGCAAGCAGGATGAAAATGGTTACCTCCCCCTTTACCTTTGCCATGATCTGAGACCTGATATAAGGCATTCCTGAATAATGCAGCTCGATGCCCGTGTCTTCAGTGAACTTTGACGCGACCTCTTCGACCTCTTTGACAAATGCAATCCGCCCCTTGGAGTTGAGAATGTCCTGGTTCAGGGTGATGGCCATCATGTGCACCAGGCCCCCTTTACTCTGCTCAAAAAGAAATCCGTGATAGAACTTCAGGTCGTTAATCCTTCTCAGCACGGTGTCAACATCCTGCTGTGTTTCGGGGCGCTTTTCAACAATGTTGACGAGCTTCATCTTCCGCTGTTTCTCGTCCTTTTTTATCGAATATATCTTGGATATCGAAAGCACCGTATCTACCCCTGCAATGCTGTTGATCTCTTCAGTAAAGTCGTAAAAACGCTGGAAATATTTCAATTCCCGGATCCGGTCATCCTGCATTCCGATAACCATCATCGAAGCGTCTGCTCCAAAAAGTTGTTTGAATTCAGCGTACTCCCTGGATGTAGGATTGTCCTCCGGGAGCATTTGTACCATTTCGTAATCCATCTCGAGGAGGGTGCCCTGCCAGGCCATAAAACCTGTCAGGGCAAATATGATGGCAAGAATGGTGATGCGGTTCCTGAGTATAATCCTGACTACGACTGACCACATAGCTTAGCTGGTTGGTTCATAACAGGGGTTCATCCCCTCTGATTCAAGGCGGCAAAGGTAAGAAAATACTGAGACCTTTTTCTGTATATTTGCAGCCTGATAATTAAGTAACCATATATACAGATGTTTGAGAGTTTAAGTGAAAGATTTGATCGCGCCCTGAAAGTGCTGAAAGGTCAGGGTCATATTACTGAGATCAATGTTGCAGATACATTGAAAGATGTTCGTAAAGCGTTGCTCGATGCTGATGTCAGCTACAACATCGCCAGGGATTTTTCAAACCAGGTGAAAGAAAAGGCATTGGGCCTGAATGTGTTGAACTCTGTCTCCCCGGGCCAGCTCATGGTGAAGATCATGCACGATGAGCTGACGGAACTGATGGGAAGTGAACACACTGACATCGATATTAAAGCCAAACCATCCGTAATCCTTGTAGCCGGGCTCCAGGGTTCCGGGAAAACGACCTTTGCGGCTAAGCTGGCTTATCATCTCAAGACAAAACGGGGCAAGATGCCACTCCTTGTTGCCTGTGATGTGTATCGTCCTGCTGCCATCGATCAGCTGAAAGTGCTTGGGGCTCAGATCGATGTGCCTGTTTATGCCGAAGAAGGAAACCTGAACCCTGTTAAACTGGCAGGGAATGGCATCAGCCACGGCCGTTCAACGGGAAGGGATGTGATCATTATTGACACTGCCGGCCGTCTGGCCATCGATGATGCAATGATGAAAGAGATTTCAGACATCCATACTGCCATCAAACCCCAGGAGACCCTCTTTGTGGTGGATGCCATGACAGGACAGGATGCGGTGAACACGGCCAAAGCGTTCAATGAAGTCCTCGACTTTGATGGCGTGGTGCTCACCAAAATGGATGGTGATACCCGCGGTGGTGCTGCGCTGACGGTGAAAGCGGTTGTGAACAAGCCCATCAAGTTCATAGGGGTAGGAGAGAAAATGGAAGCCCTTGACCTGTTCCACCCGAAAAGGATGGCCGACCGAATTCTCGGGATGGGAGATATCGTCTCACTGGTGGAAAAAGCCCAGGAACAGTTCGATGCCGAAGAGGCCGTCAAGCTCCAGCGCAAAATTGCCAAGAATACATTTGATTTCGAAGACTTCCTGAAACAGATCCGGCAGATCAAAAAGATGGGAAATGTCAAGGACCTCATGGGGCTGATCCCGGGTATGGGCAAGGCTCTTAAAGGTGTTGACATTGACGACGATGCCTTCAAAGGTATCGAGGCCATCATTCATTCGATGACACCGCAGGAGCGTGAGAACCCCCAGATTATCAATGCCAACCGCCGCAAAAGAATTGCAGCTGGTTCTGGCACTGAGATACAGGATGTCAACAGGCTTATCAAGCAATTTGAAGATACCCGCAAGATGATGCGCACCCTTACCGCCGGCGGTGGAAGGCAGGCCATGCGAAACCTCAGGAATGTCCAGGGAATGCGCAGGCGGTAAAACCTTTTATCCCGACGGATGTTATCCCTTTTTTAAAACCAAATTACTGTGACGATGGAAATCATTGATGGTAAAAAGATATCAGAAGAGATCCGCAGCGAGATTACCCGTGAAGTAGCTGGTATGATCGACAAAGATCTAAGGGCACCCCACCTGGCAGCGGTGATTGTTGGCGAAGACCCGGCATCCCAGACCTATGTGGCAAGCAAGGAGAAACAGGCAAAATTGGCCGGGTTTACTTCCACCGTGTACCGATTGCCGGCCGAAACCACCCAGGATGAACTGCTGGGCGTGATCGGATTCCTGAATGATGACCCGGACATTGACGGTTTCATCGTTCAGCTTCCGCTACCTGCCCACATCGATGAGCAAACAGTGATCATGGCTGTCAAACCCGGGAAGGATGTCGATGGTTTTCATCCTGAGAATGTGGGCCGGATGGCTCTCGGGTTGCCGTGCTACATCCCGGCAACCCCCAACGGAATCATGGAACTGATCAAAAGGTACAATATTGAAACCTCCGGCAAGAAATGCGTTGTGCTTGGCCGCAGTCATATTGTCGGCTCTCCGGTTTCTATTCTGATGTCGCAGAAAAACTATCCTGGTGATGCTACTGTTACCCTTTGCCACAGCCGTACCGAAAACCTCAGAGAGATCACCCGTGAAGCCGATATCATCATTGCGGCCATCGGCAAACCGGGCTTTGTGACTGCCGATATGGTCAAGGACGGCGCCGTGGTCATTGATGTTGGGATACACAGGGTTCCATCCGATGAAACCAAAAGTGGCTTCAGACTCATCGGAGATGTCGACTACCCCGAAGTGTCCAGGAAAGCCTCCATGATCACCCCGGTGCCCGGAGGTGTTGGCCCGATGACTATTGCCTCTTTGTTGCAGAA
>JAWOGX010000153.1:0-6528 GCA_046496455.1 Bacteroidales bacterium
CTTAAGGTTATTACCCATGAGCAGTTCCGGAGGATGAGGGATTGCAGGGTTTTAATACGTGCTCATGGCGAGCCCCCTGAGACTTATCAGATTGCCAGGGAAAACAACATTACCCTGATAGATGCATCCTGTCCCATTGTGTTGAATTTGCAGAGAAAGATCAGGGGAGGATGTGATGAAGTGCGGGATAAGCATGGCCAGATCGTAATCTTTGGCAAGGAGGGGCATGCAGAAGTAATCGGACTGAAGGGGCAGGTGAGCTGCAGGGTGATCATCATAGGCAATATGAAGGATCTTGATAAGATCGACTATTCAAAACCAGTACGATTCTATGCGCAAACTACCCAAAAACCGAATGAGTTTGCGCTGCTCCGCGATGAAATTGCCAAAAGGCTTACAGAAAATGCGGCACATCCTGACGATATCGACTTCAAAGCGTTTGATTCAATATGCCGGCGTGTTTCAAACCGCGAACCGGAACTCGCCATCTTCGCAAAATCACATGATGTGATCATTTTTGCCAGCGACCATAAAAGCTCAAATGGCAATTTTCTGTTCAGTGTGTGCAAGGCAGCCAATCCCGCTTCCTATTTTGTTGAAACGGTTGAAGAGGTGGATATGGCATGGATCCGTGATGCTCACAAAATCGGGATATGTGGTGCGACTTCAACGCCGAGTTGGGTGATGGAGGAAATCAGAAATAAAATACGCGCTTCATCACAAAGTGGTTGATTTTCCTGCCTGAAATCCATTGCATTTTTAAAAAATATTCCGACCTTTGCACCCCCTTTGGAAAGGGTGTTAGTTCATCATATTGTTTAACCGTCCACCGGAAAAAGTGCATCAGGCAAAACCGGACAGGGCACAAATCAAAATCAGATGTCAGAAGAATTGAAAGATCAGACAACCAACGAAGAGAATGAAAATCTTGAAAGTCAACCTGTTGAACAGGAGGTACCGTTGGCAGAAGAAGTTAATGCGGAGGAAGATTCCCCGGTTGAAGAGGTAGTCGGGGAGGAATCTCCGGTGGAAGAGGTAGTTGAGGAAGAATCTCCGGTGGAAGAGGTAGTTGAAGAAGAATCTCCGGTGGAAGAGGTAGTAGGGGAGGAATCTCCTGTTGTTGAAGAGGTGGTTTCCGAAGAACCTGTTTCCGAAGAACCTGAAATAGTGGAAGAACAGGTGCAGGAAGAAGTTCATGAAGTTGTTGAAGAACCTGTTGTTGCTGAAGAAACTTCCGAAGCGCCAAAAGCCGGAAAGTTGTCAGATGAGAAACCGGCCAGGCGCCAGCTTAGCGAGCCCGGTGAGTTCGACTGGGATGCCATTGACAAGAAAAAAGAGAAGTATGTCGAGCAGGAGCGAAATGACCTTGAAAACATTTACACCAATACCCTCAAATCCATCAATGAGCAGCAGGTCATTGATGGCGTCGTTGTTGCCAAGAACGCACGCGAAGTTGTGGTCAACATCGGATACAAATCTGACGGTGTAATTTCACTGGCAGAACTGCGTTACCGTGAGGATATTAAAATCGGTGATACGATCGAAGTTTATGTTGAAAACCAGGAAGACCCCAACGGCCAGCTGGTACTTTCACACAAAAAAGCCCGCATTCTTCGCTCATGGGAACGGATCAACCAGGCAATGGATCAGGATGAGATCATCAACGGTTATGTGAAATGCAGGACCAAAGGCGGTCTTATCGTTGATGTTTTCGGCATTGAAGCATTTCTCCCCGGTTCACAGATTGATGTCAAACCCATCCGTGACTACGATATCTATGTAGGCAAAACCATGGAATTCAAGGTTGTTAAGATTAACCACGAATATAAAAATGTCGTTGTTTCTCATAAAGCCCTTATCCAGGATGAGCTTGAAAAACAAAAAGCGGATATCATTGCGAAACTCGAAAAAGGTCAGATCCTTGAAGGTACAGTTAAAAACATCACCTCTTATGGTGTCTTCATTGACCTTGGTGGAGTAGACGGGCTTATCCACATTACCGATCTCAGCTGGGGCAGGATTAACCACCCGGAAGAGATTGTCAAATTGGATGAAAAGATCAAGGTAGTAATTCTTGATTTCGATGATAACAAGAAACGTATTGCACTGGGCCTGAAACAGCTTACTCCGCACCCGTGGAACAGCCTCAGTGAAGAAATGAAGGTTGGTGACAAAGTCAAGGGTAAAGTGGTTGTCATCGCTGACTACGGCGCATTCGTCGAAATTGCACCTGGCGTTGAAGGTCTCATTCATGTCTCGGAAATGTCATGGTCACAGCATCTTCGCACTGCACAGGACTTCCTGAAAGTGGGCGATGAAATTGAAGCTGTCATTCTGACACTCGATCGCGAAGAACGCAAGATGTCCCTCGGTATCAAACAACTGATTCCCGATCCATGGTCAAATATCGTTGAGAAGTATCCGGTCCATTCAAAACATAGCGCAGTTGTGCGCAACTTTACCAACTTCGGGATCTTTGTCGAGCTTGAAGAGGGGGTTGATGGCCTGATCCATATCTCTGACCTCTCCTGGTCCAAGAAAATCAAACATCCGGCTGAGTTCACGAAAATCGGTGAAACCCTAGAGGTGGTTGTTCTTGAAGTTGACCTTGATAACCGCAGGCTTAGCCTTGGCCACAAACAGCTTGAAGAGAATCCCTGGGATGTCTTTGAAACTGTGTTTACCGTCGATTCTATTCATAAAGGAACTGTGATGAGCACTATGGACAAAGGCGCAATCATCACACTCCCTTACGGTGTTGAAGGATTTGCTCCGCTTCGCCATTTGCACAAAGAAGACAATACCCTGGCTAAAGTTGATGAAACCCTTGATTTCAAGGTGATTGAGTTCTCAAAAGAGAACAAGAAGATCATTGTTTCACACACCAAATCCTTCCAGGATCGTCTTCACCAGCAGAAAGAGGAAGAGAAGCAGGAAGAGGTAAGGAAAGAACAGACGACAAGCCGTGCTGTCAAGAAAATCAAGGAAAACCTTGAAAAAACTACACTCGGTGACTTGAGCGTACTTGCTGACCTGAAGGAGGAGATGATTGAAGGTGAAGTGGCTGACGCGAAAGCCAAGCTTGAAGAGATGGAACAAAAGCAGAAAGCGCGTCAGACTAAACCAAAAGCTGTAAAGGAACCTAAAGCAGCTGTTGAAGAAGTACCTGCAGCAGAAGCAGAAGCAGAAGTTGAAACGGAAGCGGAAGTAACACCGGAAGCGGAAGTAACACCGGAAGCTGAGGAGAAAGCGCCCAAAGCTAAATCAACCAGGAAGAAGAAAGAGGAAGCCGCGCCTGCTGAGGGAGATGAATCAGAGTCAGCAGAAACGGAAACTGAACCTACTGAAGAGTCTTAATTTCAGTTAAGGATATCAAAATGACCCTGAAATCGCGTTAATGTGAATCATTACCGGTTTCGGGGTTCTTTCTTTCTGTCACTTTTAATTTTTGATTAATATTGTACCTCACTAAAACCAAAAACAATGAAGAAAGTATTTTACCCACTCCTCGCCATCGTGCTTAGCATTCTCCCTCTCTTTGCCAATGCGCAATGTACTGTTTCGCCCCATACGCTGCCAGGGTTCTATCCAACCCCGCAGGAGGGGATTCATCCGGCTGCTGCCACCGATTACTACGCACTGAATGTCACTGTTGTCATTCCTGCTGACACTTTCATCCAACCTTTTGGAACAGTGGCTATTGACTCCATGACCATAAAGGAGTTCATTGGTTTTCCATCATCATTTCAATATTACTACAACACTCCGTCGCAATATGTAAAGGGCAATACATCGGGTTGTATGCTGATCCATGGAACCCCTGCTGTTGCTGACATAGGCATCCACAATATCTCACTGGTGTTTACAGCTATGATCTTTGGTTTTGCCTATACCGACACCGTTGATGGCTACTGGCAGTTTGAAGTGAAGGATGCAAGCCACATTGCTGTCGAACAACCAGGCGAGCAGACCCGGGCGATTGCCATTTATCCGAACCCTGCCCGCGATGTCCTCGAATTCAATGCACCTGTTTCTTCGCTGCACAAACTGGCCATATACGATGTATCCGGAAGGATGATTCAGCGCATCGAAGAGGATCTGGCTGAAGGTGAGAACCTCAGGGTCTCTCTGGAGCAGTTCAAAGCAGGGATTTATATGGTCAGGATTGAAAACCTGTATGGGACAACCACCCAAAAGATTTCTGTAATCCGGTAGGAATTTATTGAGCAATAATGGGGTCGAATAGCCCCGTGGTTTGCCATTAGCGGGCTTTCAGGATTTTTTCCAGGGCCCGCTTCTGTTTTTGGGTGAAGAGATAACCTTGATTATCCAGGTCCCTGAACCTTTCAGGTGTAAGGGGAATTCCCCCGTTCAGCAACGTCGTTCTTTCCATGGCTTCTTTCAGGTCTTCATTTCTGCCCAGGGCATCATAGCACAACAGTAAACCGAGATTCAGGCTTAGCGATTCGTTTCCGAGTGCCAGAGCCCGTTCGAAATAACTCAGTGCCATTGTGTGTTCCGACTTTTCCAGGAAAGCATATCCGAGGTTTGATAAGGTGTTTTGGTTAGGACTCTCCTGTGCCAGCACTTGTAAATATTTGCTGATCGCCCCATCAGCATCCCCCTGCATCAGGTCGGCCAGTGCCGCCACTTTAAGGTATTGGGTTTTGGAAGGACTTTGAATCAGCAATTGGTCGAGATAACCTTTGGCGGCTTCGTAGTCACCCGTGAGCAGATTGCTGAGGCCTGACTGGTAGAGTGTTTTTTCGGTCACCTGGCCGGCATTGTGCAATATCGCCAGGTCAGCTTTGGCATCATCATAGTTCCCGGTTTCAATGTATGAAGCAGCCCTGTAAGCCAGCGTCATGGTATCTCCCGGCAGCAGAATGAGATAATTCGAAAAGTCGTTAATGGCCTTTTTGTGTTCCCCGACGCTTGCCAGGGTAATACCCCTGTTCAGCACGGCCTCCCGGAAATCGGGTTTGAGGGCAATGGCTTTATCATAGCTCTGGATCGCCTTCAATGGCTGTTCAGAAAAAAAATATGCCCCCCCCAGGTAGGTATGTGCGAATGGCGATTCCGGGTTGGTGCTGACGGCATACTCCCAGAATGACATGGGGTTCCTGAAAGTCCTGGAAAAGCTGAAACTCAATGCTATAAAAAGCAAGATGATGCTGATGGTTAACCTCGACCAGGGTAAAACCATCAGCTTTTCCCCGACATTGCGGATGATCAGAAGTAATAGCAGCAATATCCCGATAAGAGGGAGATAGCTTCTGTGAATGATATAATCGTAAATGTATGCTGACCAGTCGGGCCTGTAGAGCATGGAGGGGAGGGTAAAAGCCAGGAACCAACCGGCCCCGGCGATCCAAAGAGCCGAATCACGTTTTTGCTTCAGGGCAAGATATATCAGCAGCCCAAGGAATATCAACCCACCGGCAGTCCGCAGGCTATCATAGAAGGGCAGCGCAACAATGGGATAAGGGATGAAAAACTTCAGCAACGTCTCCGGGATGACAGGAAGATTTTGCAGCAATGGCCCGGCACCGAAAGCCCCCGGTCGAATATCAGCAATAGCCCCGGAACGCAGGTAGAAATATGGGATCATGATGATGACATATGCCAGAATTGTGATGATTTGCCATCGTCCCCAATGCTTTGACGAGTAAATGAAGAGGTAATAGAACAAGGCGATAAAGGGAATAATGATGCCGGATTCTTTGGATAGGAGGGCCATCGCAAAACCTGCAAGATGGAGGATGAGCTGATACGATTTGCGGTATTTCAGGTAGCGGATAAAGAACAGGAGGGAGAATAGTGTCCATAAGGCAAGCAGGAGATCACCTCTGGCAGGTATCCATGAGACGGTGAAAGCAAAAACCGGGTGAATGGCCAGGATCACTGAGCCAAGCATAGCAACAGCACGGCCAAAGCCAAGTTCGGTGAATAGCAGGAATGCAATGGCGCAAACGAGGAAATGGAGCAGCAGGTTTGTGAAGTGAAACATTCCCGGCCTGAAACCACTCAGGGTTGCATCAATGATGAAACTCACATTCTGCAGGGGCCTGTAAAGCTCCATGCTTTTTTCCCTGAATTCGGCATCCCGCATCATGGCAGGAAGGAGGTTGCCGGGATCAGATACATACGCCTGGTTCCTCAGAAGGATGGCATCATCATCGAACCAGCTAAACTGGAAACCGATGGATTGTCCATAAATCAATATGATCAGACCGGCAAGAATCGCCAGGATTTGGGGTGTATGCAGTCGTTGAAAAAGACGCTGTGAAGGTTTCGTATTGGGTTTTTCCATAAATCAGCAATCATTGCAAAAAAATCAGTGCATTCAGCATGCTTCAGGTTTCAATTGCCGGTGGACATTGATTTTCTCCGGCCTGTTTTTTTTCTTTCCTCACCATTCGGGATCTGTATGATGAATCTGCTCCCTTTGCCCAATACACTCTGAACATCCAGTTTGCCCTGCATGTGTTCAATAAACTCCTTGCAAATCATCAGCCCCAGTCCGGT
>JAWOGX010000202.1:0-7836 GCA_046496455.1 Bacteroidales bacterium
TACGAGATGACCTACGGCAAAAAGCCGGTTCCGGTGCGCAGCGGCGGAAGCATTCCCATCATCGCCACTTTCGAGGAGAAACTTGGCATCAAGTCAATCCTTATGGGTTTTGGTCTGGAAGCGGATGCCATACACTCCCCCAATGAAAACTATCCGCTGGAACAGTTTTTCAACGGTATCAAAACCATTCCCTGGTTTTACCACTATTTTGTGGAACTGAATAAAGAGTCGAGAGTCTAGAGTCGAGAGTCTAGAGTCTCAACTCTCAACTCTCGACTCCTGACTCTCAACTCTCGACTCTCAACTCTCAACTCTCAACTCTCGACTCTCAACTCTCAACTCTCGACTCTCAACTCCTCAGTATTGCGGATCACAAACCTTCCCGATGAACAGTACCGTATTGGTGTCCCGTTCACGGATGATGAACAGGAACGGGTGATCGGCAATGAATGAAGGGGGCATGCTTGTGTATCCAATCCCTACACTCGTTGCTGCTGCCGCCTCGGTACCTTCTTCATTCACATCAACGAAGGTTTTATGTTTTACCTCAGTGATCAGCAATGGCAAGGTGGTGGAAATCCCGCTGAAATCCGCGAATTCGGTGAAAGCGACCCCCATGCCCATAGCAGATAGTATCTCGTTGAGTGATTTCTCATATTCGAATTTGAATTTCGGGATGGCAATTTTCATGTCCTCAATCGTATTCAGATTTTGAGTCCAGTTATCAAAGTTCGCTGCATCAAGTTGCTGAAGGATATCGGTGAGGTCTTTCCCTGAATTGGGCAGAAGCAGGTCCATGGCGAAGTTGGTTTGGCCGTAGTCCAGTTCCAGCATGGTGAAATCGTTGTTGCTATAAAACTTGTAGGTGTTCTTGCCATTCATTGTGGCAACATTGGTTTGTCCGGAGGTCTTGAAAAAAGCTGCCTGTTTGGTTTCTGATGGATCAAATTTGACCGTCCAGTTTCCCTTAAAGTAAACGGCATTGATCAGGTACATCACATCTTCCGGTTTCAGCGATGAGAGCAGCTGTGTGATCTTGTTGTTGGTGTTTCCGGCAACCCAGTTGTTGATGGTGTTCAGGGAAGCCGGGTTGCTGAAGTCGAGCTGGCTCACCGTTGCATTGAAATAGTGGCTGCAGGTGTCAAGAAATGGTTGTTCCGGGGTAAAGCCCGTCTTGTACCAGATGGAGTTTGCGATCTTCAGGGTGGTGGTTGGATCGGCATTGACCAGGAATGGCACGAGCTGTTTATAGTTGTAATTGATGTCGTGCATGGTCAGCTGGTCGAAGCCCAGCACCTGACGGATACTGTCGAAGGTTGAGGAATTGGCGCCGTTCAGGGTCATCCCCAGAGCGAAAGAGATGCTCAGGGGAGAAATCATGACATTCTCCTCCACGGCGGTGGAGAGCTCAGTTTCGCGAAAGATCCGGAAGGCAAAATCATTGGAGGCAGATACCAGCATCTTCCCCTGAAGGGATAAATCAAGGTGGACAGGTTCGGGTTTGTTGTTGTTGTCTTTCTTACAGGCGTAAGTAGTTGACAGAACTACAGCCAAAACCAGGATTGTCAGAAATTCTACTGTTTTCATCGGGATAACTTTTTGTATTCAGAATAGAAGACACACTCCGGAACCATATGGTTGCGTCTCTGATAGTAGTTTTGAAGGCACTCATAAATAAAACCGGGAGCCACCCAAAGGTGACTCCCGACTCTCAACTCTCAACTCTCAACTCTCAACTCTCAACTCTCGACTCTCAACTAGTTTTCAAACACCGATCCGCTGTTCATCAGCTGGTCCATGGTTTTGATCGGGGAGTTCTCCCTGGCGTCGTCAAACTGCTCCTGAAGCATCTGATCGTAGCATGAGCCCTGGTAATTCCGGATCACGCCGAGTGCCAGCGGGAATTCCGGCCGTGCCATCCTGGCCAGCATGTAATGCATGGTTGTGTCTTCGCAGGTGGCATCATGAACCAGGATGTCATCCATGGTATATCCATCTTCACCTATTTTTACCACCTTGAGCTTCAGTCCGTCAAGCGCAAGACCTTTGTCGCGTTCACGGCCAAAGATCATCTTTTCTCCATGCTTCAGGTAAATGGTGTGTTCCTCCTTGAGGTCTTTTTCGGTGATGTCGGCATGGGCTGCGTTGTTGAAGATAACGCAATTTTCCAGGATTTCAGTCAGGGCGGCACCATGGTGCATGGCCGACTGGAAGAAAGCATCCTGCATCATTTTCTGATCTGTGTCAACGACCCTTGCGAAGAAATGGGCACCGGAACCGATGGCCAGTTCACCGGGTTTGAAAGCCTCTTCGATGGTTCCGTCAGGTGAGGTTTTCGTCTTTGACCCTTTAGGGGTGGTAGGGGAGTATTGTCCTTTGGTGAGTCCGTAAATCTTATTATTGAGAAGCAGAATATTGATGTCGATATTCCTTCTGAGGAGGTGAATGAAGTGGTTCCCACCGATAGCCATACAGTCACCGTCACCGGTAATCTGCCAGACATTGAGACTGGGGTTGGCAACTTTCACACCGGAGGCAATGGCTGCTGCACGACCGTGCAGCCCATGGAAACCGTAGGTTTTGATATAGTAAGGGAACCTGGAAGAGCAGCCAATACCGGATACAAAAACCACGTCTTCCTTCCTGACACCGATCTTAGGCAAAACATTGATTACTGAGTTCAGGATGGCAAAGCTTCCGCAGCCTGCACACCACTTGATCTCGTTATCAACCTGGAAGTCTTTCTTGGTAATTTCGGGTATATTGATATTTTCCGTTGCCATAATTTATTTCTCCTCTAATAATTGGATGAATTTTTCTTTCAGTTCGAAAATCATAAAGGGAAGGCCCTGTATTTTATTGAATTGGTGATAGTTGAATTGTGGATGTTGTGAACGGAGGTAGTTGGCGAACTGCCCCAGGTTGTTTTCACATACCACAATCTTTTTGAATTTTTTCAGCACATCAGCTGTATTCTTAGGCAGCGGTTTGATGTAGTTGAAATGGGCCATGGATATGCTATGCCCCTTGCTTCTCAGGTCTTCAACGGCAGAGAGGATGGCACCATGGGTTCCGCCCCATCCAATCACAAGCAGGTCAGCATCAGGTTCACCAATTACCTGGAGTTCAGGAATCATATCTACAACACGCTGCACTTTATCTTCGCGGTATTCGGTCATCTTCTGGTGGTTGATGGCGTTATGGGAGACTTCACCGGTCACATCGGCCTTCTCCAGTCCGCCAACACGATGCCTGAGCCCTTCCATACCCGGGATAGCCCATTGCCTTGCATAGGTTTCAGGATCCCTTTTAAATGGCTGATACTCGGGGTCGTTCTCTTTGGCAAACGGGGGGTTGATTTCAGGGAGGTCTTTCATTTGCGGAACAGGCCACAGTTCAGAGCCGTTGGCGAGGTAACCATCGGTCAGGAGGATGACGGGCACCATTCTTTCGAGGGCGATCTTGGAGGCGATAAAAGCATAATCGAAGCAGTTGGCTGGGCTGCTTGCAGCGATCACCACCACGGGGCTTTCTCCATTTCGGCCATACAGGGCCTGCATCAGGTCACTCTGCTCAGGTTTGGTGGGCAGGCCGGTTGCCGGGCCACCCCGTTGCACATTAACGATCACCAGGGGCAACTCAGTCATTACGGCAAGGCCGATGGCTTCACCCTTCAGCGCGAGGCCCGGGCCAGAGGTGCTGGTTGCAGCAAGTACACCGGCATAGCTGGCACCGATCGCGGAACAGATGCCCGCAATCTCATCTTCAGCCTGGAATGTTTTTACCCTCAGGTGTTTCCGTTTTGAAAGCTCTTGCAGGATTTCACTGGCAGGGGTGATTGGGTATGAACCCAGGAAAAGATCCAGGTTCGCTCTCTCTGCGGCAGCCATTAGTCCCCAGGCAACAGCCTGGTTTCCGGTGATGTTGCGGAACTTCCCCTTTTTGTCCGACGCGGGGGCGATGTAATAAGTGGTCTGAAGTGCTTCGATGGTCTCCGCATAATGATACCCTGCACGCAAAACCATCTGATTTGCCTTAATCAGTTCGGGTTTCTCCTTGAATTTCTTCGCAAGGAACTCATTCGCAATTTCTATATCGCGATTAAGAAGCCAGTAAAGGATTCCAAGGGCAAACTGGTTTTTGGTCTTGTCAACCGTTTTGATGTTGATGTCCATGTCGGCCAGCGTTGCACGGGTCAGGGCCGTGACCGGTGCCTTCACTACATTGTACCCTTCGAGACTTCCGTCACCAAGGGGATCCTGGGTGTAGCCTGCCTTCTTGTAGCTCTTGTTGTCAAAATTATCAATATCGATAATGATGGTGGCACCGGGTTTTACCCAACGTATATTGGCCATAAGGGCTGCGGGGTTCATGGCTACCAGCACATCGGCAAGGTCACCGGAGGTGTGGACCTCCTTATGCCCGATATGGACCTGGAATCCGGAAACCCCTGAAATGGTGCCCTGCGGTGCCCTGATCTCACTGGGGAAATCCGGGAATGTGGCAAGGTCATTCCCTGCAATGGCCGAGGTGTCTGAAAACTGTGACCCGGTGAGCTGCATTCCGTCACCCGAATCCCCTGCAAACTTTACTACTACTTCATCCAGTTGAACTACTTTGGTCTCTTTCTTCATTGGTTCTGCTGATTTGTATTCAGCCTGAACGATGGCTTCCCTTTGTACACCACCCTGTCAGGATGCTATGTCGGTTTGTTAAATATTCTTCCTGCAAAAAAAAATGATCGTTGAAAAGCTTCTCTTCAATGATCAAAAACGCTATTTTTTTCATACACTGACTCAAAAACCACACTGCGAAATTACTGCATTTATCATTCAGGCAACAATTTTTTAACCTCTTTTTTGACTAAATCGGTTTGATATAGCTCAAAATGGATAGCAGGACAGGCAGGGTAGGGTAGTTCAGAATATTTCTATTTTAGGCAGATTTTTGCGCAGATATGAGGAGATGTGAAAATTTATCGTAGGTTTGCAACGCAAAAGAAATGAAGTCAAATTAAAATTTAATGAGCCATGGCTTACAAGATTACTGAAGATTGTACCGCTTGTGGAACCTGTATCGATGAATGTCCGGTAGATGCAATTTCCGAGGGTGACATCTATAAAATAGACCCTGAGGTATGTACGGACTGCGGTTCCTGTGCAGATGTATGTCCTGTGGAAGCGATTATTCCAGAATAAATAATCGCCCTGGAGAAAATAAGGCGAAGCCTCCGGATCACCCGGGGGCTTTGTTATTTGCGCCAGCTTCTGGCAAAGAGAATGGTGAAAATCCCGAAGATCTCCAGCCGGCCCAGGATCATATTGATGGTCAGGATGAGTTTGGCCGGGGACGGGAGATTGGCGAAGTTGCCCAGGGAACTCACCCTGTTGAAACCCGGGCCAACATTCCCCAGGGTAGCTGCTGATGCCGTGAATGCACTGAACAGGTCAATGTCGAAAAGACTTAACCCGATGGTGCTGATCAACAGGATAAGCATGTAGGAGCCGATGAAAATCGTAACCATGGACTCCATGGAGGCATCAATCACTTTTCCGTCAATTGTGGTAGTGAATACTGCCCGCGGGTGACGGATCTGTTTCATTTGCCTTCCGATCGATTTCAGGAAGATAAACACCCTGTCGAACTTTAGCCCTCCTGAGGTGGAACCTGCCATGGCGCATTGTATCGTAAAGTAAATTAAGATGATCTGCGTGAAAAAGGGCCAGGGGTTCGTGTCTGCCGTTGCAAAACCTGTCGTTGTGCCAAGCGATATCACCTGAAAGGCACCATAACGCAACGAATCTTTCAGGTCATACATCCCGTCTGCCCAAAGTTTGGCAGTCACCAACAGGATACCTGCAAAGATGAAAAGCAAGTAGTTGCGGGCGAGGGTTGACCTGAAAATATTGCTTTTCCGGTTCAGTGTGACAGTTTGAAAAATAAGGCCGAAATGGATGCCGGAGATCAGCATAAATGCCATGATAATCACTTCAATGGAGATCGATCCGAACGTTGCCACGCTGTTGTTGCGGGTTGAAAAGCCACCGGTGGCAATGGTGGCAAAACTGTGGTTGACAGCATCGAAAATCGACATGCCAAAGAGGGTCAGCAGAATGGTCTCCAGAAGTGTTAAACCGATATATACCAACGCCAGGATTTGCAGCGTTTTCCTTGCACGGTAGGCAAAATTGGCTTTGGCCAGCGTAGATATCTCAGTATGAAGCAGGATTACCTTCATCACACTCGCTTGCGGCAGGATCAGCAACGCGAAAAGGATTACGCCCATTCCTCCCAGCCAATGCGTAGCTGACCTCCAGAACAACAACCCCCTGGGCAGGCTTTCAATTTCAGTGAGGATCGATGATCCGGTGGTGGTAAACCCGGATACGCTTTCAAACCATGCATTGACGGGATGAAATTCCCCTCCCCACATCATGAAGGGCAACATTCCGGTAAGACATGCTGCAAGCCATCCAAATACCACAATCATCAAACCTTCCATGGAATTGATCGTATCGGTCCGCTTCACAAAAACCATCGGAAACAGCCCCAGAAGGGCAGTGATCAATGCACTGAACAGCAATGGAATGAACGATGTCTCATGATATATGGCTGAAATGCTGGCTGAAATGCCCATGAAGATGGCACAAAACAGCAGCACGTGGCCTATATAACGGATAACGATTTCTGTTTTCACCGCTAACCTCTTTTATTGGTTCAGTTTCTCAACAAGTTTTTCAACAGCATCCGCCAGGTCCCTGATTTCATCCTCAGAATCCACATCGGTAATCAGCACCCCCTTGGGGTTCTCTTTATACCGCTGTATCTGAGTCTTGAGCTGTACAATCGGCCTGACAAAATACCTTGAAATGAAAAAGTTGAGCAGCAACAGAAATACCAGGGAGACGCAGATCGAGACTATCCCGGGCATCAGCGCCCTCTTGGATTGCTGCTCAAGCTGGGTAGATTCCTGGAACATCGCGTCCTGATTAAGGGTAATCAAGTCACTGACAAGGGACTTGGTTCTGTAGAACTCCTGGTGAACCACATCCTGATACCACTTTAAGTTTTCCGACGGTTCCATATCGTCGGCCTTGTCAGTGGAGGCATCATATTGTTCGTAACTGAGCCTTATCGTTTCGATAAGTTCATTTTCGCCAGGTTCGGTAATGTTCCCCGCCGCGATGGTGAGGGCTTCCTTGAAGTTGGTATCGGCCTCCTGCAGTAAAGCAGAACCCTGGCTGAATTGCCCGAGCAGCAGCAGCAATACCCCGCTGTCTTTACGTTCCAGTGCCTCAATCATGCTGCGCCCCGCCTGGATCGTCTTGTAGTTGTCCTTGATCAGCGATTGGACCAGGCCGGAGATTCTCACGAACTCGTAAATGGATACTCCACCCGCCGTGGCAAGCATCCCGATGACGATCAGGAAACCTACCAGGATTTTTGTTTTAATTCGCTTTCTCATTTCATTGGCTTGTTATGAAGAAGATGAGTAATGCAAATCAGGCCGGGAAATACAAAAACCTAGGTGCTACCTGATCACCAGTTTCCCGGCGGCAGCGCCTCCCGGTGTATGAATGCGGAAAAGATAAATGCCTGCAGGCAGCGATGGTTGCAGGGTAAATTCCTGTTCACCGCTGTTCACAGTAATCTGTTCGCTGAATAGATTCTTTCCATCAATGCTGTAAATCTCCATTAACCCGACGCCTGCAGCATCCGAAGAGACCCGGATGGTGAATTCCCCTTGCGAGGGGTTGGGGTAAACAGTGCTCCGGAAGCCCTGTCCGGAATAATCAATGACCTTCAGGGGAACACCAAGGGACCAGCGCTTCATGA
>JAWOGX010000351.1:0-3192 GCA_046496455.1 Bacteroidales bacterium
CTGCTTGTGGATCGCTCCTTCGACGGCGTGTCCACTTTCAATCAACATCATCTGTACGACAGCAGGTTGCTGTTGGAGGAACACTACGGAGAAACCGGGCATCTGATCAAACCCGATGATGAATTCAGCCTTACGACCGGCTACAGATTCCGTGAGCTCACCACGAAGGACCATGCCTGGCTGAAATTCACCATAGCATATGAATACACCGACAGCAGTGAGGCCAGGCCTGTGATCTTTGTTGCCAACATGTCGAGAAGAGAGGGTTCATACGGCTATCAAACGGCTGAATTAATGCCACAGGAGAGCGGTGAAGGTTTGATGACCACATGGTACCTCACACCGGAAATCCGCAGCAAAAAAGACAAGCTGGTATTTTACTTCTGGAACAGGGACAACAGTGTGATGAAGGTACTCAGCATCCGGACGGAGGTGTACGAGCGGAAAGAGAATCGTTAAAAAATTCGCTACCTTTGCGCTAAAATCATCAAATATGGACTTAAGCAAGATTTTATCCATCGGGGGCAAACCTGGGTTATACAGGATGATCGGCCAGACGAAGAACGGATTTGTGGTAGAAAGCCTGCTGGACGGCAAGCGGATGCCTGCTTTTCCCTCACAGCAGGTGAGCACGCTTGAAGAGATTTCGATTTACACAACGGGGGAAGAGATTCCACTGAAAGACGTCTTCAGGAATATCTTCGAGAAGGAATCGGGGGGGAAAGCCCCTGACCACAAGGCCGACACACCGGTGATCACAGCCTATTTCGAAGAGGTGCTCCCGGAATATGACCGCGACATGGTCAGGCAGTCGGACATGCGGAAAGTCTATCGCTGGTACAATGAGATGCACGACGCCGGATTGCTGGAGTTTTCGGATGAAGAACCGGAAGAAGGAAGCCAGGAACCGGCGCCTGAGGCCGAATAGATGAAGTGAATCGTACTGAACCGGCTGTCATGCCCTGAAATCGGGTATTCAACAATCAATATCAATGCTGATGAAGAAGGTTTCGGACTTTTTGGTTACCGATGTGCGGCATCTAAGCGGTGACACCTTTATCCTTGATCTGCGGGGGAGCGAACCTGTAATCGCCATAAAGCCCGGGCAGTTTGCCGAAGTGGAAGTGCCCGGGAGCCCGGATGTATTCCTCCGCAGGCCGCTGTCGGTGCATAGTTTTGATCCTGCTGCAGGCACCCTCAGTTTTTATGTGAAGATCGTCGGGAAAGGGACGAAGCGCATGGCATCACTGCTGCCCGGAGAGAAGGTTTCGGTGATTTACCCCCTGGGTAATCACTTTACCATCGTGGGTGAAGGAAGGGTGTTGCTGGTGGCAGGTGGAACAGGCGTTGCACCTATGCTGATGCTTGCCCGCAGCCTGCGCGAAGCCGGGGCAGATCCTGTGCTCCTGATCGGGGGCAGAACCGCTGCCGACATTCACACCTCCAGTGAATATGAAACCGTTGCCGAAGTGCACTGCACAACAGAAGACGGCTCAAGAGGAGTCAAAGGAATGGTAACGGACCACCCGCTTCTGAAAGAGGATTTTAATTTTTCCCATATCTACACCTGTGGCCCTGACCCGATGATGAAAGCCCTCGCCCGTATCGCCCGTGAAAAAGGGGTGATCTGCGAAGCTTCCCTCGAAAACACCATGGCCTGCGGTTTTGGCGCATGCCTCTGCTGTGTGGTAAAAACCACCGAAGGGCACAAATGTGTCTGCACGGAAGGCCCTGTATTCAACACAAGAAATCTTGAAAACTGGTAATGATCATCCTATGGCAGATTTAACCGTTGATCTGGGTGGACTAAAACTGAAGAATCCGGTGATGACCGCATCGGGCACTTTCGGCTACGGTCCTGAATTTGACGATTTCATCAATGTAAGCGACCTGGGTGGCATCGTGGTGAAAGGGACCACCCTGGAACACCGCGAAGGGAACAATTACCCCCGAATGGCTGAGACCCCGGCTGGGATGCTTAACTCAGTCGGGTTGCAGAACAAAGGCGCGGCATATTTTGTCAGCCATATCTATCCCGAAATCAGGCATTACAAGACCAATATCCTGGTCAATGTCTCCGGATCACGGGTGGAAGACTATGTTACCGTATGTGAAATGCTCTCCGACCTCGACGAAATCCCCGCCATTGAGCTGAATATCAGCTGCCCGAATGTAAAAGAGGGTGGAATGGCGTTTGGCACCTCCTGCCCGTCGGCCCGCGAGGTGACCAAAGCGGTGAGAAAGGTTTACAGGAAGCACCTGATGGTGAAACTGAGCCCGAATGTCACCAGCATCGCCGAAATAGCCAAAGTGGTGGAGGATGAAGGGGCTGATTCGCTGTCATTGATCAACACACTCCTGGGGATAGCGATCAATGCCGAAACACGGCGACCGGTTCTCAGCACCATCACCGGTGGCCTTTCGGGGCCGGCCGTCAAGCCCATTGCGCTCAGAATGGTGTGGCAGGTTTCGCAGGCTGTCAAAATCCCCGTGGTGGGGATGGGCGGCATCATGAACGCTACCGACGCCATTGAGTTTTTCCTCGCCGGTGCCTCTGCAATACAGGTGGGAACCGCCAATTTCATCGACCCGACTGTAACCATAAAAATTCTCCGGGGGATTGAAGAGTACCTCGAACGGCATCAGATCCAGGCAGTCAAAGAGCTGGTTGGCACCATGCAATGCTGCTGATAATCAAATTTTTATAAATCTCCCTTCAGAGCATTTACCGTTCCCGGTTGTCAGGCGATAGCTATAGAGGCCCGACGGATAACGGCTTGCCCGGATGATCAAAGGTTCTCCGGGTTGCACAGACTTTGACTCCATCACGGCCCCATCACGGGAAAACACCTGCAAAATCAGAGCCTCTGCCTGCGACGCATCGGTTTCAATACGGATATCCCCGCTACCGGGGTTGGGATATGCTTTCGACAGAAACTCCCCTGCCTGCAGATCTTCCACATTGCCGAAACATTCGTAAAGGACAATCTGCATATCATCGATCATCCAACCTTCTGTCGGAACAGCGGATGAGTCACTCAGGGCTGTAAACCTGAGTTCCAGGTTCCCCATATAGATATCACGATCCTGCCCCTTGACCAGCATCATCCAGAACCATTCAAAATCTGCATATTGCCACCCGGCAGATCTCCCGGTATAGGCAGGTATTCCGCCAACAATGGTATCAACGGG
>JAWOGX010000028.1:0-3588 GCA_046496455.1 Bacteroidales bacterium
GGACGGCACTGCCCCTGATCCGGCATTTTCAACTGCTCCCTACAGGATATACAACATCGGCAATTCCGACCCCGTGAAACTCCTCGATTTTGTGGATGCGATCGAGAACAGGCTCGGCATCAAAGCTATCAGGGAGTATCTCCCGATGCAACCCGGCGACGTGCCGATGACTTTTTCGGATGTGACCAGCCTGAGGGAGGAATTCGGATACTCCCCCGGAACACCGGTTGAAAAAGGGATTGATGCGTTTATCGGCTGGTATATGGATTATTTTCATATCAAGAAATAAATGAAATCACTATGAAAGCGATTATCCTTTCAGGAGGCTCAGGAACAAGACTTTACCCGCTAACCCAGGTGGTATCGAAGCAACTGATGCCCATCTATGATAAACCGATGATCTACTATCCGTTGTCGGTGCTGATGCTCTCGGGGATCCGGGAAATCCTGATCATCTCCACCCCGCAGGACCTGCCCAGATACCGTGAATTGTTCGGTGACGGCTCACAGCTTGGGCTGGAGATCAGCTATGCCGAACAGCCCAGCCCCGATGGCCTTGCCCAGGCATTCCTGATTGGTGAGGAGTTCATCGGGGATGATGACGTTTGTCTTGTTTTAGGGGATAATATCTTCTATGGTGCTCACCTGATCAGACTTCTCGAAAATGCTGTAAACAAAGTGAAGGCTGAGGGGAAGGCGGTCGTTTTCGGTTATTGGGTCAACGATCCGGAACGTTACGGTGTCGCCGAGATTGACCAGGCAGGCAATGTCATTTCCATCGAAGAGAAACCCCCCGTGCCGAAGTCGAATTATGCGGTGGTGGGCTTGTATTACTACCCCAACAGCGTAGTGGGGATCACAAAGACCATAAAACCTTCTGCCCGCGGAGAGCTGGAGATCACGTCAGTAAACCAGGCCTACCTGGAGCAGGGTGACCTGAAAATCGAACTGATGGGGCGTGGATATGCCTGGCTTGATACCGGCACCCATGAGAGCCTCCTGGATGCTTCCAATTTCATCGAAACCATCGAAAAAAGGCAAGGCCTGAAGATCGCCTGCATCGAGGAGATCGCTTACCTGAAGGGATTCATTGATGCGGATCAGCTCCGCAGCCTGGCAGAACCGCTGAAGAAGAACCAGTATGGAGCCTATCTCCTCAACATCCTGAAAAGCCATCCATAACCAGGTTTACGACATGTATTCACCTTAACTGATTCCAGATGAGCATACTGAAGTTTTGGTCCCAGGAAGAGCCCCTGACTGAACGGTTGGCCAGACTCGCATTGCTTCTTCTGCTCGCCGCTGCAGCGGTAAAAGGGATCATAATCAGGTTCAGTGCAGGGTATCAGGGGGACGAGCTCTTCTATGTCAGGGAGGTAGTCCGCCTTGCAGATCAGGGTTTTCTATCCGCGGTCAGCGATGGCATCTCTTTCCTTTACACCCTTTCCGGGTATGCCCTTTCAAAACTTACAGGGGATATTCTGCTGGGAAACAGGATCCTGTCCCTGATCTCACTCGCTTTCGTCATCCATGCCCTCCTCGGGATCACTTCGGTGATGAAAATAAGGCAATCTCTGCGCTGGCTGCTTATCCTCACCATCCTCACTTTCGCCTTTGATCCGCGGCGAAGCCCCTTCCTCTTCGGCATCAATGACCCGATGCTGTTCGCAGTGTTCTTCCAGTCACTGTATATGCTTACAAAGTTTGTTTTTACTGATAATGCACGACATCTGATTTACGCCGCCCTATTGCTGGGTGCCTGTTTCTGGATCCGTGAAATCTCACTGATGTATCTGGTTGCGCTGGCGCTTCCCATCGCCACCTGGTGTATTTCAGCGAAAGGCAGGGGAATCGTTCAGCGATTTATCACCGCCTTGCTGTTCCTGATCATGGTTGCTTCCACAGCGGTATTGCCCCATATCCCTGCCATCACCACCCAGGGCACATTGGGTTTTGAAGACAAAAACTATATGGGGAACTGGCGTGAAAGGGAATATCTTACCCAGGTCCGCAGAATCTCTTCGGGCTCCGTATTTGCTTACCAATGGATTGACTGGAGTGAAGTGGAAGCGTATAAGGAGGCAGGCATTCAGCCTCCGTTGCCGCAAAACCGCCTGGAAATCCTTAAACAGGATCCCAAAATGGTGGCCGACAGTTTCGCTTCTAATATCCTGATCCGATGCACCTACCTCTTCACATTGCGTAACGGACTGCTGTTCATTGTTTTCCTGGGTGCATTCCTGGTGCTGCGCCGGATAAGGGGAACCACCGGTTACCAGGGCTGGCTGCTGTTCTCCCTCTTCACGCTGGCTTATACGCTGATGCTCTCGGCGATCACCATACACCGGATTGAGGTACGCTGGCTCACCCCGGCCATCATCACCATGGCTGTTGCAGCCATAATCCTGCTGGACCAATCGGCCCAATCCGGGCATAAATGGTACCGCCCCCTGGTCTGGGGCCAATATCTGTTCATCGGAGCTTCGCTCCTTTTTAATCTTTTGAGATGATGGAAAACATGAAAAACAACACTTCCTCCAGGGTCCTTGTTACCGGTGCTGACGGGTTCATCGGATCCCACCTTACCGAACTCCTTCTTGAACAAGGGTATGCTGTCAGGGCACTGTCACTCTACAACTCCTTCAATTTCCGCGGGTGGCTCGAAGGGCTTACACATCCAAACCTTGAAATCATCAGCGGAGACATCCGCGATCCCCATTTCTGCAAAGAGTTGGTGAAAGACACAGAGCTTGTCTTCAACCTGGCTGCCCTCATCGCTATCCCTTTCTCCTATGTTGCACCAGACCTCTATGTGGAAACCAACATCAAGGGGACGCTGAACATCTGCCAGGCTGCACGGGAGCATGGCGGGGTGAGGGTGGTACACACCTCCACCTCGGAAGTTTACGGCACTGCCAGGCAGGTTCCCATAGACGAAAACCATCCGAAACAGCCACAGTCGCCTTATTCTGCCTCCAAGATCGGGGCCGATGCCATGGCGCTCAGCTTTCATATGGCTTATGGCTTACCGGTCACCGTTGCCCGCCCTTTCAACACCTATGGCCCAAGGCAGTCTGCCAGGGCCGTTATCCCTACCATCATCACCCAGATCGCTTCGGGGATGAAGGAAGTTTCTCTCGGAGACACCACCCCTACAAGAGATTTCACTTATATCGCCGACACGTGCAAAGGCTTGCTGGCACTGGCACAGGCAGACAATGCCATTGGCAGGGAGGTCAACATCGCCACAGGACAGGAGATCAGCATTGGTGAGCTGTTTGAAACCATCCGGGATGTGATGGGAAGCGATGCCAAAATTGTCACCGATGACCGGAGAATCCGCCCGGCCGATTCCGAAGTATTCAGGCTTGTGGGCGATAACAGTTTGCTGAAAGAACTAACCGGCTTTACCCCGGAGGTCCGCCTGAGACAGGGACTCGTGCATACATGCAATTGGTTCATAAACCAGGAGAACCTGACGAAGTATAAGCCGGGGGAATACAATGTTTGATGTGATGATGTGATGATGTGATGATGTGGTGATATGGTGATGTGGTGATGTGATTTTGGGATGAAATTTTATTTTTA
>JAWOGX010000081.1:0-2740 GCA_046496455.1 Bacteroidales bacterium
TTCGATGTCTCATGCCGGTCTCTCTGTTTCTTGTTTGGGAATTTTTATCCTGATGATCGTGCCCCGGTTCAATTCGCTCTGGATGATCAGCTTGCCCTGAAGTATTTCTGTCCTCTCCTTGATAGAATACAGGCCATTCCCTTCCAGAGGAACTGCAGGATCGTACCTGAACCCTTTGCCGTCATCTTCACCGATGAGGGTGAAGAAATCGCTGAACTCAATGAGTTGCAGGCTGATCAGGCTGGCCTCCGCGTGCTTGATGGCGTTGCTCAGAATTTCCTGGGCTATCCTGTAAATGTAGTTGATTTGTTTCTCATTCAGGGTATTGAAATTCCCGTCGGATTCAAAAATGATATTGCAGCCTGTTTGCAGGGTGAGTTTGCCACACATGTTCTGAATCGCAGGTACCAGGCCGAATTCATTCAGAATGGCCGGCATCAGGTTGAATGACATCTGCCGCACCTCCTCTATGGTCTCAGCAACACTCTGTTCCAGTTCTTTCAGTTCTTCCTGAAACGGGTGTGTGCTGTTTTTGGAAAACGATTCTATCCGGTACTTTAACGCCACAAGTGATTGTCCCAGCCCGTCGTGTAATTCGTATGATAGCCTTTTCCTTTCCGATTCCTGGCCGTCAAACATCGCCGAGAGTTGCTTCAGTTGCTCTGCCTGAAGCTGTTCCTTCTTTTCTTTCAGTTGCGCCGACATGTCATCAAATGCATGAACCAACTCATTGATCTCTTCATTGTTGCTGTCAATGCCGATGATGGGGAATGCCCCCTGGCTGACTTTTATGGCAGCCTCCTTAATCCTGATGATGGGCGAAGCAATGGTTGCGGCCAGCAGCCATCCGACCAGGAATACCCCGATGATCAGGATCACGCTCAGCAGCAGCAATTGGTTTCTTAACCTTGTTACCGGTGTCAGCACTTCCCTGAGGTCAATTTCAGATAAAAGAATAAGGTCAATGCCCGGAACACTGAGTCTGCAAAACGAGCTCAGCACATCCACGCCCCGGTAATCTTTGGTGACGATGGTCCCTTCACCCTGGGCGAAAGCTTTCTTTGTGGCTTCGGTTTCCACATTTACATTCAGGACAGATTGGGGAATAAATCTCGATGAACTGCGCATCAGATTGTCGCTGCCAACAAGATAAGATTCGCCGCTTTCGCCAAATCCATCGTTGCTGATGCTTTCAAGCATGATTTCATCGATAGCTGCCAGAGGAATGTCCAGGGCAATAAATCCCAGATAATTTCCGGACGGGTCATATACACCAGCCCCGACTGTCATATTGAGGGAGTCGGATCTGTATGTTGAATAATCCATCAGGAAGGGTGCGTTGTTGGATTCGGACAGCTGTTTCATCCGTTGGTTTCTCTGATCTTTCAGCCATAAGTAAGGCATAGGGTACAGGCTGTCGGAGTATTGATACACAGCATGGCTGTCTGCCGCAAAGACAAGTCCGCGGTAGTAAGGTGAAGCAAAGATATAGCTGTACATATAGCTCTCCACCGTAAGCCCGGTGAGTTCATCGTTCTTCTGCTTCAGAGTGATGTTTTTTACCTCAACCGACCGGGATATGACCTCCACATCCCGCAGGCGATCCTTGAAAAAAACTTCGGTCTTTTGCTTTTTCAGGTTTCTGATCGAAGTGAGCTGTTCAAAAGATCGTTCAAGGATGGCTTTGCGGTATTGGTAATAGGTAAGCACAGAAACACTGGCAATCGAAATGAAACCAATGATCACAAAATACAAGATAAGTGTTTCAGTAATTTTGATTTTCTTTTTCAACCGGGAGGTTTTTTTCTGTGAAAGCAAAAGTAGTGGTTTTGGAATAGAATCCATCAACCCGGGGTGGCACCGCGAAAGAGTGCCAGGAGTGTTATTGTTTTGCCAATTTCCTTTGATTACATTTGCTGTCTGCCTGATATCGGGGAATCTAAATCAAAAGTTTACCAGATGAACCTGATCACGATTTTTTCTTCCAATATCCCGATGGATTGCCACATCCTCAAAGGGAGGCTGGAGAGTGATGGCATCAGGACTTTCCTCTTCGATGAGCATATCATCTCGGTGCATCCGTTCAGGGCTGTGACGGTGGGGGGCGTGAAACTGAAGGTACAGGAAGCGGATGCTGAAAAGGCCGGTGCGATCATGGCTGCGATCAGGGGGCAACAGTTGCACGACGAGGATGGAGATTATGATCTCTCCACGGCAATGGATCAATCCATGGAACGGGCCAATGAGGTGCTCCGGCTCAAAGCCATGATTCGCGCTGAGCATACTGTGCCTGATCACCCTGATGCAATCCGGTCTGAGTTGTTGTCGAAGGAGGAGATCGGGCTGCTGCTGGTGGAGGAGCGGGAGTTTGCTGCCATGAAACAAATGACAGCAGTAATTTCATTCAGTGAGTTTTTAAGGCTCCTCTTTGATTACGGGAAAGAAGCCTTCAGATATCTCCGGCCACGTACCACTGATTATCACCTGGATAAGGAACTCGTGGATCTGTTTCCTGAATTGCCCGGTGGGAAACGCGAAGTCCTATGCCCGAAGTGCAGTTCCGACAACGTCTACTACGGTCACGCCATCGATTTTAAACCGGATATCCTCTATCTTGTGTTGTCTGTTGCCTTGATGTCTCCATTGCCTCCCTTCAGAAAAAAGTACCACTGCTATCATTGCGGAAACAATTTCAGGAAACATGTGCACGCTCTTTGTCTGTGATGCGCATGATTTCGTA
>JAWOGX010000087.1:0-5148 GCA_046496455.1 Bacteroidales bacterium
TGATCTGGGACCTGAATAAAGTGATCCGGACCATCAGTACAGCACTGACCCCGGATGAGATTGTGAAGGCCATGGATGAACTGTTTCAGCTCTTCGGGGAGTTCAGGCAGCAGTATATCAACCTGGTGCTTGATTCGGTGCTTACCCTGGGCAAAGAGATCATCAACACCTGCAATCTTGAACTGATCCACTATTTTGAGGATAAGCTGATCGGTCTTGGATTCGTCACCCCTGGTGTGGCTTATCTCACCGACGACTGGCAGCTGAAGGTTGACCGCAATCACGTGAAGAACATCAGGGTCTGGCTGGAGCTGATTGAATACGGTCCGGAGATGATGAAAAAGCTCCTCTCTGCCCTCGTGATCAACCTGAGAATGGGCGGGATTTTCATCTTCGACACCGATCTTTTTCAGCGGGATGTCACCAAACTCCTGAATGCTGACATTTCCCCCATCTACAAACAGATCAAGCAGCTTACACGCATCTTCCCGGTTTATTTCAACGAGATTGGTGCCGAGGGTGAATTGCGCGATGTGACGACGATCATTGACGAGATGTCGCAGCGCAACGATAAGCTGATCCATTTTCTCCGCAAGCAGATCCATACCGAGGGAAACAATACCCATATCGGAATCACCCAGGAGATCATCAGGTTCTGGTTTGAAAAAGACCTGGAGCGTCTCAGGACGGTGGTGCCGCAGAATGTGCTGGACACTATCGATATAGAGGGTTTGTGGGTTGCTGGCGTTCATCAGGTGCTGAAGGGGCTTTGCAAGGTGGGCAGGCTATCCCTGGCCGAATTGCTGGAGTTTGAAGAGGAGGATCTCGAGAGGCTGGCTGAGCGTCTCGGGCACGCTGTTGAGAGCGATGTAAAGCGGGTCCTGCTGATTATCAAGCTCTATCAGCTTCTCAAAGAGAAATACTCTTTTGAATCGGATGACATCATCACCGTGTTGGAGCATCACCGTTTCTTTGTGGCGGACGAGATCGCTGTCCTGAAGCAACACCTCGACCAACACGATGATGCCGGGGCACTGAAGCAGATCTTCGCTTTTATGGTGCGGCTGAACGAGATCATTTTCGATCCGGCGGTAAGTCAGGGGTGGGAGAATATCTACTATAAACGGCATGTTGCTTTTGGTATCCCTTCGATGTACGGCCAGTATCACGAGACCAAGTTCGAGGCACTTGGGCTCACCTTCCGCCTGGAGCGCGTTGCCGGACTGCTGGTGGAACGGATCATCAGCAATATCAATACAGACTATGTCACTGCCAAAACCCTCAAAGAGATCTACGGTGTCCTGAATCTGATGGCTGAAGGGCTTGAGCTTGACGGCATTTCCGATCAGGGGCTGCGATCAAACCTCCAGATGTTTCAGTATAGCCTCACCTCCGGGAGTTTTACCGTAAAGCAGTATATCAATATCTTCCAGTTTATGGAAGACAGCGTGAAGGAGATCATCAACAAATATTTTATCAGGCCGTATGATGACCTGCTGAAGGTGATCATCCCGCAGCTTTTCAGCGCAGAGATGAGGGGGGATCCGAAGGCGATGAAGACCTTTGTGCATAAGAAATCGGAGATGTTTTACCGCGACATGCTCTTCTCCACGTTCCTGATCCAGCAGCTTGATCAATTCATTGGGAATGCCCTCAACAACCTCAGGAAGATGGTGACCGACTTTTCCACAGAAGAGATCCGCAGTATCATGTCGTACGATCCGGGGATGGTGGTGAGCCCGGTTTACCGGGAGACCCCGGCGATGGACAACCAGATTTTCCTCGGTTCCAAAGCTTTTTATCTCAAGAAACTTTACCTGGGAGGCTATCCTGTGCCCCCCGGATTTGTGCTGACTACAGAGGTCTTCAGAAGGAAGGAGACCATCCTGAAACAGGCATCCCTCAACGCGGAGATTGACTCGCTGATCCGGAAGTATATAACAGAGCTTGAGGAACTGTCGGGCAGAAGGTTTGGTGACCCGCTGAATCCCCTCCTGCTGAGTGTCCGATCGGGGTCTGCCATTTCGATGCCCGGTGCCATGAATACCTTCCTGAATGTTGGGCTGAACGATGAGATCACCGAACGGCTCAGCAAACAGCACAACTTCGGGTGGACTTCGTGGGACTGCTACCGCCGTCTGCTGCAGACCTGGGGCATGTCCTACGGCCTTGAGCGCAACGATTTCGACCAGATCATGCTCGATTTCAAACAGCGGTACAATGTGTCACAGAAGATCGATTTTCCCGGTTCGATCATGCGGGAGATGGCTTTCAGCTACAAACAGCTGCTGATTGACAATGGGATCTATTTTGAATCTGATCCTTTTCTCCAGGTGAAGCAGGCTGTAATTTCTGTCTTTAATTCCTGGGAAACCCCACGTACCAATGTTTACCGAAGTCATATGCATATTGCGGACGAGTGGGGCACTGCCGTCATTGTTCAGCAGATGGTTTTTGGCAACATCCATCGTGAATCGGGCTCCGGCGTGCTGTTTACCCACGATCCGCATGGCAACATTCCCGGCATTGAGCTTACCGGTGACTTCTCGTTCCTGAGCCAGGGGGAAGATATTGTGGCCGGATTGGTCAATACACTACCGGTGAGCGAGCTGCAGCGCGCCAAGTATTATCACAAGAGCCCTTTCTCCCTTGAAACAGCTTTTCCGAAGATCTACAATGCATTGAAGGAATTCGCCCGGAAGCTGATCGAAGAGGAGGACTTCAGCCACCAGGAGATTGAATTCACTTTCGAGACCGCCGAGCCGGAGGATCTGTACATCCTGCAAACCCGCGATCTATCCATCACCCGCCAGGAGAAAAGGGTAGTCTTCTCTACACCGCAGCACAAGATGGAGCGTGTGGGATGCGGCATCGGCATCGGGAACGAGGTGCTTAACGGCCTCCTGGCATTTGATATGGATGATCTGGCGGCCATCCGCAGGAACCATCCCGGGGACCATAGCATCCTGGTCAGGCCCGATACGGTCCCCGATGACATCGAAATGATCTTCGAATGCGATGGCCTGCTCACCGGCAAAGGGGGCGCTACCTCGCACGCTGCCGTTACCGCTGCCACCCTCGGAAAGATCGGCGTGGTGAACTGCACCGACCTCATCGTGGACGAGAAAGGGAAAACCTGCACCATCAACGGCAATTTCTTCAAACCTTTTGACCAGATCGCCATTGATGGAGCCAACGGGATTATTTACAGGGGGAATTATGGGATAAAGAGAGTGTAGAGTCATCAGTCGAGAGTCGAGAGTTGAGAGTCGAGAGTTGAGAGTTGAGAGTCGAGAGTTGAGAGTCGAGAGTTGAGAGTCGGGGTGGCTATGCAAAGAGGATGGTTTAAAGGGAAAGATAGTTACATTTGTCCGGGGTTCATCATTTGTCAGTGAAACATAATAATCAAGCCACCATGGATATTTCGTTAAGGGAGAAGAAGTTATTAGGGATCAACGGTTTGGGCAGGATTGGCAAGCTCACTTTATGGTATCATCTCGTGTCCCGGCAGTTTGATGGAGTGGTGATCAACGTGGGTCGTGAGGTTGGAAAGAGGCTGGAAGACCTGGTGCACACGATTGGCACCGATTCCACCTACGGCTCGCTGAGCCATTTCCTTTACGGGTTTTCGGGAAAGCAGTGTGAGATCAGGATCGTGGACAGCGTTGCCGGGATGCTTGAGATAGACGGGATGCCGGTGAAAGTGCTTCGCACCGAGCGGAACCCTAAGCAGATCGGGTGGTTGCAGGAGGGGGTCCGTGTGGTGGTGGATTGTACCGGAAAGTTCCTCGACCCCACCCTCACTGCTGATGATCCGAAGGGGAGCCTGATGGGGCATCTCAATGCAGGCGCCCAGAAAGTGATTGCCAGCGCACCGTTCAAAATCAGGGATAAAACCCTGGCTGGCAGTGTTGACGCACCAACCCTGATTTTTGGCGTCAATCATCTGAGTTACAGTCCGGCACATCATCACATCATTTCCGCAGCAAGCTGCACTACCACCGGCCTTGCCCATATGATGCTCCCGCTGCTTGAGGATGCCGAAACGATGAATGTGCTCACCGCCTCCATGTCGACTGTGCATGCCGCCACCAACACCCAGAGCGTCCTGGATGCCGTCCCTTCCACCAACACCTCGGACCTGCGGAAGAACAGGTCTGCCCTCAACAACATCATCCTCTCCACCACGGGCGCCGCTGCCACCCTCGAAAAGGTACTGCCTCAGATCATTAATTTCGGTTTTATGGCCGACTCGGTCAGGATACCCACCTCAACCGTCTCCCTGATTGCCCTGAACATTACGTTCAACTCCCGGATGAATGGAAGCGGTGAACCGGTGATCAGCGCTGCATACATCAACAACATCTACAAACGGGCAGCCACTGGCTCCCAGAAGGGATTGCTCCATTTCAGCGAGCAGCAGAATGTCTCCGTTGACCTGCTTGGCTTCCGCGCCGCAGTCGTGATCGAAGGGCACGAAACGCATACCCGCACCGGTTTCCTGAAGGTCCCCCATGAAATCCTCAATTCAGTCGGCATCACCAATGCCCAGGATATCAACATCCCCGTCACCCATGCCAAAATCATGGGTTGGTACGACAATGAGTTCGGGAGCTATGTGAATGCGCTGGGCAAACTCACGGAGTATATTGCAATGGTTAATGATTAATGGTTAATGATTAATGGTTAATGATAAATGCCTGATGTATGAGGGAGAATGTTGTAAAGATTAAGAGTCTGGCGTTTGCGGTAAGGGTTGTGAAGTTGTATCAATATCTGTGTGAGCAGAAAAAGGAATTTGTGCTATCGAAACAACTTTTAAGAAGCGGGACAAGCGCTGGGGCGATGGTTCGGGAGGCAGAACACGCTGAAACCAAAAACGATTTTATCCATAAAATGGGTATAGCCCAAAAAGAAATCAACGAAACTATTTATTGGTTGGAACTTTTAAAAGAAACTGACTATTTAACCGCAGAGCAATTTGGCAGTATGTGTGACGATGCCATTGAAATCATCAAACTAATCACATCCATTATCAAATCAACAAAATCCCGCCTTAACCATTAACCATTAACAATTAATCATTAACTCGAATGGAGCAACATTTCAAAGCTTTCCGTAAACATATCGTCGGAATTGACGCCACCT
>JAWOGX010000143.1:0-13203 GCA_046496455.1 Bacteroidales bacterium
TGTGTCATTCCAATCCGGTTAGCTCTTTCTGGAAGTATTTCCTTTTAAACCGGAAAGCCACATTCACCAGGGCAATCATCACCGGCACCTCCACAAGCGGACCGATCACGGCTGCGAAGGCTTCTCCGGAATTCATCCCGAAGATGGCGATGGCGACAGCGATGGCCAGCTCAAAATTGTTGCTGGCGGCAGTGAAAGCGAGCGTAACCGACTGTTTGTAGTTCGCCCCGATCCGCTTGCTCATAAAAAAGGAGACGACAAACATCACCAGGAAATAGATCAGCAGCGGAATGGCGATGAGCACTACATCCAGGGGGATTTTAATGATGTATTCACCTTTCAGTGAGAACATTACGATGATTGTAAAGAGAAGTGCCACGAGTGTGATGGGGCTGATTTTCGGGATGAACTTCCGGTGGTACCAGTCTTTGCTTTTAACCCGGATCAGGATGAAGCGTGTGAGGAATCCGGCAGCGAACGGGATGCCGAGGTAGATCATGACACTCTCCGCGATCTGCCAGATGGTGATCTGTTCCACGGCGTCGTTGGTGGGGATGCCGAACCACCCGGGAAGGACCGCGATAAAGAAATAGGCATAGACCGAGAAGAAGAGCACCTGGAAGATGGAGTTGAACGCGACGAGACCGGCAGCATACTGCGTGTCCCCTTTTGCCAGGTGGTTCCAGACGATCACCATGGCGATGCACCGGGCAAGCCCGATCATGATGATGCCGTACATGTAGGGGAGGTTGGCGTTGTTTTCTCCGGGAAAGATTTTAAAGAACAGGATAGCCAGCGCGAACATCAGGACGGGCCCGATGATCCAGTTCTGCACGAGGGAGAGTGAGAGCACTTTCCAGTTGCGGAACACATCACCCAGCTCCTCATACCTTACCTTGGCGAGGGGTGGGTACATCATCAGGATGAGGCCGATGGCAATAGGGATGTTGGTTGTGCTTTCGGGGGATGATTTGAGCGACTCCCAGAAATCTGCGATCGCAGGGAAAAAATAACCGGAGAGCACCCCGATGGCCATGGCAAGGAAGATCCACAGCGTGAGGTACCTGTCAAGAAATTTCAGTCGTTGTTTTGAAGGCATGGTATTCTCTTTTGGTTAATCAATCGTTGTTTGACTATTCATTGATTATAGCTGGGGCTTGATCACCCGGGCATAAAAATCCAGGAACTGCCTGTGGATCTCATCCCGCACCCTTCGGAACTCACTCCAGATGAAGTCATCGGTTCCGGTTGCGTGGGAAGGGTCATCAAAGCCAATATGGATGCGGTGCTTCACTTTCCCGAGGAAAGCAGGGCAACTCTCATTGGCACCACCGCATACCGTGATCACATAATCCCACTCTTCGTCAAGGTACAGGTCAACGGAGTCGGAGGTGTGGTGGCTGATGTCGATGCCGGTTTCGTTCATGACGATTACCGCCTTCGGGTTCAGTTGCCCTGAGGCTTCGGTGCCGGCCGAGCGCACCATTATCCGGCTGTCAAAAGATTCCATAAACCCGTGGGCCATCTGGCTGCGGCACGAGTTGCCGGTGCAAAGGATCAGAATTTTCATAAGCAAAAATATAAGTTGTGTATGATGCAACGATTCATGTTTTGGGAATGATTTCCAGAACCAGGTTTTACATGGGAAACTGCAGGCCTGAACGCTCCGCAGCAATCATAAGAACTCAGCATCCGCAACCGCATCCGCAACCACCATCACTTACTCCTGGCCGGATCGTTGGCAGGCCAGACTCTTTCCATCGGATTAATCCTCCGTCAAGATTGGCCACGTTCTTATACCCTTGAAATTTTAACAGATTGGCCACCTTTGTGCTTCTGACCCCTTCCATACACACTACAATGATGTGCTGGTTCTTCTCTATCTGTTGCAGGCGGTCTACGATCACAGACATTGGATGGTAGAGGATATTGTCAATGGGGATCCGCTCTGCATCCACCTCGCATACCTCACGGACATCAATCATCACGGTGTCATTTTCCTGGAGTGCCTCCACCGCATCATCAGGGCTGATATGATCAACGCCCTCGATATTAAATTCCTGAAATAATGGTTTTTGTGTTGTGTTCATTTTTTCTGTTTGATTGGTAATGATTATTGTGCGCTTTGTGCCTTCAATGCCGTGTGCTGCCAGCCGATTATGCGGATTATGATTAACATACTGATCAGCACAATGGCAACATCATAGATCGTGTAGGCAATGGCAATAGCGGGTTTGATGGCATCTATCCGGAACAGCATCAACAGCCCGGATCCAATAGTGATGATCAGCAAAGCCATCATGGCTTTCACAAAAGCAGACTTCCCTTCTGAAGATGACTTGGCCCTGAGCATAAACACAAGACCTGAGATGAGGGCAACCAGTGTAAAAGGGAAATGGTTTTTGTCGAACCATAGCCTTTCCGGAAGGATATAGGCATTGAGTGCCGGTTTCAGGTAAATCAGCACAAAACCACCTATCAGCAATAAATAGATCAGCCAGAGGTATGGCCTGCTTATATTCACCATCTGGCGTCTTGCATTGATGGACATGATGAGTGAGAGGATAATCAGTAAGATCAGGAAAAGGATTACGGGCACTTCCAAACTTTTAACAAACTGCTCCCTTACTGCAGAGAGCCACACCAGTGCGCCACTCATCCCAAGACGTAAATATTGCGGTTCATATACCGGATTTCCATCTTCACCAAAAGGGTATTTCACCACCTGAGCAAAGAACATATTGGAACCCAGGGAATGGCATTCGACACAACCTTTTGATCCCAGGCCGGCTTTGGCTGGGAATACATCATGGCTGAATTTATAGACCGAAGCATATGGTGACGACTCATAGATTTCCTTGGACAGTTTCCGGAACTCCTTGCTGCTGAAATAGATCAGGTCGTTATTGACCCAGACCACTTTCCGTTCCTGAAGATTATATCCTTTGTCGATCAGGCATTGGGTTACTGCGGCTATGAAAGCATCGATCTCTTCGGATCGGTTCACTTCAGGGATGCTGTCAAGATTGTCATCGGTGATGAGAGCAAGTGATGGATACTGATCAGGATTCTGCTGGTGTGCCTTCCACATGGCATGGATGTCTGCCATTTTGGGTTGATCAAGGCCTGGCTTCCCTTCGGTAAAGATAGCCGGCCATGCGCTGTGTACCATGTTCACAGGGAAAATCTGCCCTTTATATTTTGCAAAATTTGGGACATGCGGATCAGATGGTTGGTCGCTGGCTGTGAACATGGAGAGTTCGCCATAGTGGTTCCAGTACTTCATCTGCTGGTCGTAGAAGGTCCAGACATGCTTGGCTGGAGGCTTGATTTTGGTTCCGGGGTTATACACGTCACTCACCTGGACCATGGCTGATTTGATTTTCCGCTGAGGGATGTGGCATGCCTGGCAGGAGAGGTCATCCAGGTGGAATGATGGCAGCCACAGATGTTTGGCAATGGGTGCATTCAGGTAACCCGACAGGTGGCAATCCTTGCAGGTGCGCATGGTGTTGTCGAGATCATTCCTCACCATCCCGGAGGGGTCATCCCCTTTGCCGACCTGGTGGGTTTCCTTCTGATTGATCCGCGGGTCTGTTGCCATTGAACCAGCCGGATGGCAATCCACACACTTCATCCCTTTGGCCATATGCACATCCGTTTGCGCCGAGAAGGAAGCGCCTCTCTTCTTCCACTGGGGCTTCGAATGGCAGTTGAGGCACGTTTCATTCCGGGGTTCCCGCACAAGGTGCATCGATAATTTGCCCTCTTTGTCGAATTTGCTTGCATCATAAGTTACCGTGATCTCTGTTGAATCTTTGACCGATCCCTGCACGGTTGCCAGCTTGCTTCCTGCTGTGGCCATCCATTTGAAGTTCCAGTTGAGGAGGTGGTCGTTTCTGCCCTTGTAATCGTATTCAGGGAGATGACAGAGCATGCAGTCACCTTCCCCAACCCCGCTACGGCTCCAGTGGGCCTTGTAATAATCCCCGTCATAGTCGTTGATGCCCCCTGCGGTATATCCCAGGCGCTCCATCTCTTTGTCGTAGCGCTTCCCGTTCCTGTCAAACTCAAAAGAGGCACTGCCGGGGTGGCACGTGCCACAACCGTTGGTGATAAAGGTGAACGAGGTCATGTCCATCTCCGTGGCATCTGTATTCTCTTTCTTTGAAAGAAAATTGTACAATGGTGCCGGGGAACACCAGTTTCCGCCATAATTACCCGGATGGGATACCCACTGATACCGCTCTGCATAAGTCCCTGTGGCCATCTCGTCTTTCCCTTGCTGAAAATGGAACCCCCCGGTGATTTTTTCATAATCATGGCACTTCCCGCAGGTCTGTCTCGGCGAATAAGGTTTGTCGTCATTGATGCCGTTCACCGGATCAATCAGGTTGCCGTCTTCATCATAAAGATGAAACGGAGGACAAACGCCTGACTTTGTGGTCAGATTCCTCTGCAAAACATCGTTCTTTACGGGATTCTTCCATATTGAAATCATGCCTGTTGCAATCAGCAGAAGAAGGATGCCTATGCCTGTATAGAGATGAAGGGATTTTTTCACGGCGTGATATTGTGTGTTAAGGATTGTATACTTCAAAGCCTTTGTTCTCAAGTAATTTTTCCATGATGAACCCGATCAGGATAAAAAATGGCAATGTAATCAGGGTTCTTAACAGCGAGAAATGAATTCCCAGGAACCCGATTTCAAATGTAATCATTGGGATTTTAAGCGTTGAAAACGCACCAAGGTAGATAAAAATATTTCTGATGCTACACCCTTTTTTCCAGAGGATATAAGCGAACGGGAATGCACCGTATAAGGGACCTGCCTGAAGTGTTGCCAGCAAAATCACCAGTCCGGTTCCCTTCCATCCCGAGGATTTGCCGATGTGTTTTTCGATCTTTTCGCGGGGTACCCAGACATCGAACAAGCCTACAAGAATGAACATCATTGGAAGAAAGATGATCATCTCCCTGAAAAACAACCAGAAATTCATCCCGATTTCTTTTCCGGCGGCAAAACCCAGCAAGTAGGAGAGCCCCGTCAATCCCACGAAGAATAATGGTGCAATATATTTCATTGTTCTTTTCACAGGAGCGTTGACATAATCAGGCCTATTATTACGGCTGCAACCAGGCTAAGGCCGTTCCTCAATAAACTGGTTTTCCAACCGAAGAATTTCGCTTCAATCGGCAGTGTAAGAATGCCCACCATCATCAGGGTTGTGATAAACGCTGCGATAATGGAATACGATACCCCTTTCCCGATCAGGAGTCCACAAAGGGGATAGGCGATAAATCCGGGAATCAGTGAAATGGATCCAAACAGGATGGCGGCAGAGTATGCTTTCGCATCGGATGCCCCGTTACCCAGGTGCTTTACAATCGTTTCTTCAGAAATGAAATAGAAAGCCAGGCTGACAATAATCAGTACCCACAGGAGTGTGGGGAGCATGGACAGAAACATGATGGCTCCTTTCCGGATCCCTTGCAAAGTTTTTCTATGGTCAAAGATGAAAGAGATGACCAGGCAAAGGAGTGTGATGACGATGAGCAGCAACATATAGCCGGATGGATTTTTTTATTGCTAGAATAAACCTCCATAGATTAGCCCTGAGATTGTCGCCATCACAATCACCAGGCTGACGTACACCAGGGTTTTCTGGGTTCCCATTACACCGCGGATGACGAGCATGTTGGGCAATGAGAGTGCCGGGCCTGCCAGCAGCAGTGCCAGCGCAGGGCCCTTACCCATACCTGATGCGATGAGTCCCTGGAGGATCGGTACCTCTGTCAGCGTGGCGAAGTACATGAAGGCTCCAACGATGGAGGCGGCAAAGTTCGAGAATAGTGAGTTGCCTCCGACGAGCCATTCAATCCATTCGTTCGGGATAATCCCCGCAATGGCGGTATCGTCGTGCGTCGAGCCGAGCAGGAAACCCGCTGTCACAACGCCAACGGCAAGGAGGGGGAGAATCTGTTTGGCAAATCCCCAGGAAGCCATTGTCCACTCCTTGTTATCCTCATCCATCTTATCTTTGATGGTCATGATACTCAGGGCAGCAATCCCCACCAGCATCGGGATGAGCGGTGAGAGTTTCGGGTCAGCGACAAGATGATTGGAGATGGCGGCCGAGGCAATGACTGCCAGTGCTGACACAACGACCCACTGCCATTTGATCTTCAGGATGGCAATGAGGGAATAACCGAGCAGCAGGCTGAAGAATCCGGTGATGTACCATTTGTAAGCCCAGAGGAAATACCAGCCACCTGAGGTGGTGCCGGCGGAAGGGGCTCCCCAGTTGGCGAACACAAGGATGAGAATCAGCGTGAAGAAATGAAAGGAGGTCTGCCACATCGGCCGTTTCTCTGGCACCAGCGGGATGTTCATCTGGTCTTCCCTCTTTTTGCGTTCTTCCTTTCGGTATATCAGCGACATGATAACGCCGATCACCACCGAGAAGACCACTGCACCCACAACACGGGCGATCCCGAGCTCAAAACCCAGGATCCTTGCCGTGAGGATGATGGCCAGGATGTTGATCGCAGGGCCTGAATAGAGAAAGGCGACTGCAGGCCCCAGCCCCGCCCCGCGCTTGTGAATGCTTGAGAAGAGCGGAAGAATGGTGCAGGAACATACGGCCAGTATCGTCCCGGATACCGAAGCTACCGTATAGGCAAGCCATTTTTTGGCATTGGCCCCGAAATAGCGGAGCACCGAACCCTGGCTTACAAACACTGAAATCACCCCGGCAATAAAAAAGGCAGGAAGCAGGCATAATACCACGTGTTCCCGTGCATACCACTTCACTAGGTCAAGTGTTGCAGCAATGGCAGTGTTGAACCGCGCACTTTCAACCGGAAGAAAAAATGCCGCCGCAAAGATCACAGCGATCCATATCAGGATTTTTATCTCTTTTTTGGTTTCCATATTCCAGTAATGATTAGCTACGAAGCAATGAAAAATGTGTAAATGTACCAGGCTCCCACCACGATGAATACAACAGCGATCACACGCCTGAACCATTTTTCAAAGGTCCTGACCCTCTTGTAGAATCCGCCGATGCTCGAGATGCTGAACGCAAGGAGGTATGCGACAATCACAACCGGCAAACCGGTAGCAATCGCAAAGATAACAGGCAGGTAAAGCCCGGAAGCGCTGCTGATGGTGATCGGGATCAGCATGCCGAAATAGAGCACGCCGCTGTATGGGCAAAACGCCAGGGCAAAGACAATCCCCAGCAACAGGGCACTCCACCAGTTGTTCTTCTTCCGTTTCGACTGCATCCGTTCACCCATGCCACTCAGGCCCGGTATCCGGATCCTGATAAAATCGAACATCAGGATACCAATAATAACTAAAAGGGGCCCCAGGAATTTTTCGCCGTTGGATTGAAAGATACGGGCAATGTTAAAGGTGCTGGCCCCAAGATAAAGGATGACCCCAAGGGCAGTATACGATATGGCGCGACCCAGCGTGTACCAGAGTCCGTTGAAGAATATCCTTCTTTTGTCCTCAATATCTTTGCTGATAAAGCCGATAGCCGTAATATTGGTGGCAAGCGGGCAGGGACTGATGGCGGTCATGATACCCAGGATGAAAGCCGTGAGGAACGGCGCATTGGTCGATTCGAGCCAGTTATGCAACATCTCCATCATGGCTCCAGATGTTTTTCCAGTTTCGCTTTGAGTTCACTCACAAAGAGTTCTGGTGCTCCAGCCCGCTGAAATGCCCAACCGGTAATGTCATCCGTCTTTAGTTCGGTTTTGCCCTGATAGGGTGTGATGGCCAGCGTCGATCCATAGGCCATATACTTGTCAACAAGCTCTTTGTTTTCAGGCAATTCACAATTGACAATGTAAAGCTCCACGATGCCGCTGTCCAGTTCAGTTTGAAAATGATCAGCAATGGTTTTCAGCACATGCTTCTCAATTTCATAACAGGTGTGGCAGCGGTCTGTGATATGAAAATAGAGCAGTTTGACTTTCAGTTTTGCGGGATTGTTGGCGATGATGGTGTCGCCACTCGTGTGACCGTAGGTCATGATAACCAGGCTCAATCCCAATATAAGCAGTGCAATTCTTTTCATGGATGATCACGGTTTAAGATATTCTTCAATGGTGTTTTTCATCATTTCGATAAACTGCTCCTCCCGGTTCCTGGCAAATTTGAACCCGGGGCCGGTCAGATCAGTGGTCGATTCTTTCCCTTCATAGATCCGCGTGACGAAGCAGGCGGCTCCAAATGCCTGGTATTTTTCAGCCAGTTTCTGGTTTGCTTTTTCATCTACATTCACTACACTTCTCTTGATTCTGCCCTGTCTTACTTCTTCTGCAAAATAGCGCTCCAATGTTTTTGTAGTGGCATTTTCAATGGCATTGCAGGATGGGCACCGATTGGTCAGATGGAAGTTGTAAACCTCTATCATGGGTACGGTTCTCTTCAGTTTCTCCTCCATTGCTTCCGGTGCCCGGGTGTTTGCTGACAGGTCAGTTGGCGTTTCTGCCTCTGTTTCCGGAGCCTCTGCGACAGTCCCGATGGTGTCCGTGGCCTGGCCTTCTTCGTTTGATGCCGGCTTCTGATTGCAGGATGCAGTGGCAAACAGCAGCGCAATCCCGGATAAGATAAGGGTTGTCGTAATCAGTTTCTTCATGGTTCGCATCATTTGGTGTTATTTTTACATTTCGCAAAATAACGAAATGTTTTTTGATATGTAAAATAAATCTGCTAGGTTTGGCGCTTCTTAATCCTCAGTCATGGTTTTCAATTCGGTTGAGTTTCTCCTTTTCTTCCCGCTGGTGGTCATCGGATACTACCTGATTCCGCACAGGTACCGATGGATGTTGTTGCTGGCAGGGAGTTACTATTTCTATATGTGCTGGAAGCTCGAGTATGTGTTCCTGATCCTGTTTTCCACGATGGTGGATTATTTTGCCGGAATCATGATGGAAAAGAACGAGGGGAAGCAGCATGTGCGGAAGTTTTACCTGATCATGAGCCTTGTGGTGAACCTCGGATTGCTATTCACTTTCAAGTACTTCAACTTCTTCAGCGAGAACCTCCGGTATGTGTTCAATGCTTTCAATGTGGTGTACCACGCCCCCAGCCTGAACCTCTTATTGCCTGTGGGGATATCGTTCTACACCTTTCAGACCCTGAGCTACACGATCGAGGTGTACAGGGGGAATTACAAAGCGGAGAAGCATTTCGGCTATTTTGCCCTGTATGTTGCCTACTTCCCGCAGTTGGTCGCGGGTCCGATTGAGCGCCCGGAGAATCTGCTGCCCCAACTCCGTCAGAAGATGCATTTCAGTTATCAGAATGTCACGGACGGACTCAAGATGATGGCATGGGGGTTTTTCAAGAAGCTTGTGATCGCCGACCGCTGCGCCATCCTGGTGGACCAGGCGTATGCAGCACCGGGTGGGCTTTACGGGCTCAATCTCTTCATCCCTTCCATGCTTTTCTACTTTCAGATTTATTGCGATTTCTCGGCCTACAGCGATATTGCCGTCGGGACAGCCCGCCTGATGGGGGTGAGGTTGTCCGTCAATTTCAACAGGCCCTACCTTGCCAATTCGTTCCGGAGCTACTGGCGGCGGTGGCATATGACCCTTACGCTGTGGATCAAGGATTACCTGTTCAAACCGATCATCATTAGTGTGAATCACTGGGGTATGGCAGGGAAGTTCTTTGCGGTTATATCATCCTTCACCATCATCGGGCTTTGGCACGGCGCTTCATGGGGGATGGTGCTCTTCGGATTTGTGAACGGTTTGCTGGTGGCAGCCGAAAGGATCGTCTGGCCCTGGCAGAAGCTGATGTGGCGTTATCTCCCTGAAAAAGTGAACAACGTGCTTGGGGGCCTTACTGTGTTTTTTGCCTTTATCCTGATATCCGTGGTCTTCAGGTCCAACAATGTGGAGGATATGTTTACCATTTTCAGGCAGATGTTCCTCTTCAAAGCACAGCCTTTTGCATTGCTTACCGGTGTCAATGGATACCATTTCATCACGGTGATGCTCTTTACCGGCCTTGTGGTCCTTATCGAGTCGCTGCAACGCGAAAAGCCGTTTTTCAGCGACTGGGTCAACCAGCTCAGGCTGCCGGTCAGGTGGAGCATCTATGTGGTCTTGATGCTGGTGATCCTCGGATTTGGCATCTTCTCAACCAAAGAATATATCTATTTTCAATTCTGATGGAGCTAAAAAAACTGATATACAAACTGTTGCTCGGCCTGGCCCTGGTCATCGCCGGAGCCTGGCTGATCAGAACCGTATTTGACCCGTCTCCATATTACGGGAATGATATCCTGGAAGAGAAGATGAAGGAATTTGACCGGGTGGCCACCCATTACAACTGTATCTTTGTGGGATCCAGCATCGTCCTCCGCAACCAGGACCCTCTCTTTTTCGATCAGCAGCTTCCCGATTCACTGGGGATCACCACCTACAACCTTGGCAGTGGTGGTACCTTGCCCCCTGAAACCTATGTGTTTGCCGAACAGCTGATTGACCGGTACAACGATCATATCAGGGTTCTTTTGATCGAACTCAGGGATATCGGGATGTTTCACCCGCACCATCTTCATACGCTCAGGAAGCGCTACTGGATGACAGCCGGGGAGCTGGTTTTCATTGCCCGGTCGAACATCGCTTCCGGTATCCCTTCAAAACTGAAGCGCCGCAATATCCGTTACTATGCTGTTTCGCTCCTTGAGCGTCTCTTTATCATCGATTACTTCAACGACATCTTCGGACATACGGTCAAGGATGAAGAATCCAAAGAATTCAAACTCAATACGCTCAGAAATGCCAATCTGCGGGGGTATTTGCCCCTGAAAGGGTGGTCGGCCAGGCAGGAGCAATTCCTGATGGACACCACGAAACTTTCGGTAATGGCGGATTTATACCGGAAATACGACACCATGGAGGGGCTTGAGGCAAACCCGGTACACCTTGAACGTATTATCAGGCTGATCAGCAAAGCTGAAGAAGCAGGGATACGATGCTATTTCGTGCTTAACCCCAAACAAAGTGAAGTGCAGATGCGGGAGGCAGTGGCGCTGGCCAAAGGGATTCCGGCCGGACACCTGATCGATCTCGCAGATCCGGATGCTGCCCCCGAATTGTATAGCGCAGCTAACTCATTCAGCGATAATCATTTTAACCTGCAGGGAACAGAGGTTTTTACGAAACTGATTGCCAGGCGGCTCCTTGATCTTGAAGCACTTAAGGGCTCTTCCGTGCAGATGCAGGATGAAAACCTGATTGATCATCAACCCAACAGATAATCAATCACACAGATGGTTTTTAACTCAATCGAATTCCTGATATTTTTCCCACTGGTAGTGGCCGGGTACTTTGCCTTGCCACACCGGGCCCGATGGGTATTGCTGCTGGCAGCGAGTTATTATTTCTATATGTGCTGGAAGCTTGAGTATGTTTTTCTGATCATTCTCTCTACCCTGGTGGATTATATTGCAGGAATCCAGATGGAGCGGCATGACGGAAACAACAGGATCAGAAAGCTTTACCTGATCCTGAGCCTGGCCATCAATCTTGGGTTGCTCTTTACTTTCAAATATTTCAACTTCTTCAATGAGAATGTGCGGGACCTGTTTAACGCATTCAATATCGTATACCATGCCCCAACGCTGAATCTTCTGCTCCCTGTCGGAATATCTTTTTACACTTTTCAGACACTGAGTTATACCATTGAAGTGTACAGACGAAACTACAAAGCGGAGCGCCATCCCGGCTATTTTGCCCTGTATGTGGCCTATTTTCCACAGCTTGTCGCAGGGCCGATCGAAAGGCCGGGCAACCTTCTCCCGCAGCTCCGCCAAAAGCACGAATTCAGCTACCATAATGTTACGGATGGGTTGAAGCTGATGGCCTGGGGGTTTTTCAAAAAACTCGTCATTGCCGACAGGATACCCCTTTTTGTTGATCATGTATACAACACACCGGCAGATTATCATGGTTTGAACCTGCTGGTCCCAACTATTTTATTCCACATCAGGGTCTATTGCGATTTCTCTGCTTATTCTGATATTGCTATCGGGGCCGCAAGGGTGATGGGGGTAAAACTCTCGGTGAATTTCGATCGGCCGTTTTTTGTCACCTCTTTCCGGTTGTTCTGGCGGAGGTGGCATATGACCCTGACCAGGTGGGTGATGGATTATATTTTTAAACCATTGATAATCAGGGTTGACAAATATGGAGTGTGGGGAAGGGTGTTCGCCATTTGTGCATCCTTCAGCATTATTGGCCTGTGGCATGGGGCTTCCTGGGGTATGGTGCTGTTCGGCCTTTTCAACGGGATACTGGTCGCATCAGAAGCCATTGCGTGGCCATGGCAGAAATGGATGTCGCGCCTCTTACGGCCCAGGTTGAAAAATTTGATCAACGGCCTGTTTGTCTTTCTTGTTATATGCCTTACCGTAGTGTGTTTCCGGGCCAATTCCGCATCGGACTTATTGCTGATTTACCGCAACATCTTCTCCGACATCCTGGCACCGTTGTCCATGAAAACTTTCAATGGAGATGTATACAATCTGTCGGTGCTGTTGGTATTTATGACACTTGCCGGATTGGTGGAATACCTCCAGAAAGAGAAGGTATTTGTGAGCGACTGGATCAATGGATATTCTGCCTGGATCCGGTGGGCATTTTACATCGTTCTGATTACAGTAATTTTTAACTTTGGAATGTTTTCAAGCAGGGAGTATATCTATTTTCAATTCTGATGAAGAAACAGCTTGCCATTAGACTGCTTGGCGGTTTTGCTGCACTGATGCTCCTCAATGGGCTGATCAGGATGGCATTTGACCCTTCATGGTACTATGGGAATGATGTGCTGAGGATCAAAATGGAACAGTTTGATGATCATTCAGAACAGTACAACACCGCCATGATCGGTTCAAGCTGCATATTCTGGAACCTTGACCCGGTCCTGTTTGATTCTGTGCAGCCACCGGAGTGGGATATTCGCTCGTTCAATTTTGGCAGCGGCGGCACGACACCCCCGGAAACTTACTTCATTCTCGAAAGCCTTCTTTCTCAGAATCCTCCTAAAGTCCGTTTTCGAAAAGGTTGATGATAAGGTAAAGATTGATGTTAAAATAAAAAATGTAATAGAAAAACCAGCTGATTTTATTGTGGATGTGATAGAGGGAGGCTCTGAGAGCAAGCGGG
>JAWOGX010000005.1:0-3008 GCA_046496455.1 Bacteroidales bacterium
AAATGGTTATCAGGATGGGGAAAAGTTTGATTGAAGTCAAGCGTTTGAAAAGTTACCTTATTTCCCAGTTTCTGGTTTTCATCTTTAGCCTTATCGAGGAGCGATTCAGACACATCACCGCCGGTAATTGTCGCTTTCCCGCTGAGATGCGCCAGGTATGAAAAACACTGCTTACCTGAACCACAGCCGACATCCAGAATGGCCATGCCTTGTTTCAAGGGGAGGACTTCAAGCATCCATTTGTCAATATCACGAGCGCCATAAGCATCATGAAGATTAATCCGTGTTATTAAGTCACTGGTTGTTTCTTTGTAATCGATTTTCATCTTTGTCCTTTGGCAGATAATTTTGAAGATAAGTATAGTAGGAAATATGAGGAATGGTCAAGCAATCAGCATATGCGCGGGAGCATCTCACCTGACAGCATATCGAGGATTCTTATGGAACCAAAAGCTGTTTCCATCAGAACCTGCCCCGGATTCTCAGAGAAAACCATGCCAATTCGCATAGCTTTGCTTCCATAGGGAGAATTCCTAAGGATCTCCAATCCTTTCTCCGCATAATCGGCAGGCAGGATAATGATCGCTTTGCCTTCATTTGCGATGTATAGGGGATCGAAACCCAGCATTTCACAGGCTGTAGCCACTTCAGGGGTGATTGGGATGCTATCTTCTTCCAGGCGGATGCTCACCTGGCTCTGGCAGGCAATTTCTTTGAGGGTGGTTGCCAACCCCCCGCGTGTGGGATCCCGCAAGACGTGTACCTCCGGGATTTCCACCAAAAGGCTTTCAATCATATGATTGAGGGGCGCTACATCTGATCGGATTTGGGATTCAAAACCCAGATCTCCCCTTGCCTGGAGGATGGCGATACCATGGTCTCCCAATGTGCCTGTAATCAGTACGGCATCACCAGGTTGCGCGAATTGACCACCAATATTCCTTCCAGAGGGGATCACGCCAAAACCCGCAGTGTTGATAAACAGGCCGTCTGCACTGCCTTTTTCTACCACTTTAGTATCACCAGCGACAATTTGCACGCCGGCTTCCTCGCAGGCTTGTGCCATTGAATCCACAATTTGCGTGAGGGAATCAATTGAAAAGCCTTCTTCCAGGATAAACCCAGCTGTGATGAAGCGAGGGACTGCACCCAGCATGCTGACATCGTTCACAGTTCCGCAAATGGCTAAACGACCAATATCACCCCCTGGGAAAAATAAGGGAGAGACTACATGAGAATCCGTTGAGACGGCCATCTGCCCCGGAAACTGGTCGAGGGTTATCCTGGCAGCATCGTTACCTTCGGATAGGAAAACATTACCAAGTTTGGATTGGAAGATATGCCTGATCAGATCGTGAGTCATCTGGCCGCCGCTGCCGTGACCAATGACCACTGTTTGTGTATGGCGGTGCGGAATGGGGCAGACTGGGCCCTGGATTTCAATTGGATCAGTTTCTTTAGCGGTCATGAGGTCTTCCTGCCGTATCGATAATACGCAGCACAGGCCCCCTCCGATGAAACCATCGGCGCGCCTAACGGGGATTGCGGTGTGCAAAGTGTTCCAAATGCAGGGCATTCTGAGGGCTTTTTTATGCCGCGCAGAACCTCACCTGCGATACAGATTTTCGATTCCTCCGTTTTGATATTGCCAGTATCGAAACGTAATCCTGCATCAAATTTTTCGTAAGTTTCCTTCAGCCCATATCCGCTATCTGGAATCGTACCAATACCGCGCCAGTTACGGTCAACGGGTTGAAATACTTTATGGATCAAGTCTTGCGCTGCCTTGTTCCCTTCATAAGTTACAACCCTGGTATAGGCGTTCTCAACCGCAATGTGACCTTCTTCTAAGAGAATAACGGTCTGAAGGATCCCATTGACAAGATCGAGGGGTTCGAACCCGGTTACAACCATGGGGGTACGGTATTTTTGGGCAATGGGAGGATATTCCCAATATCCCATCACCGCACAAACATGCCCCGCAGCCAGGAAACCCTGGACTCGGTTATTTGGGCTGCCCAGGATGGCATGCATGGCTGGGGGCACCAAAACATTCGCGGGCAGGATGGAGAAATTCTCCAATCCCAGTTTTTCAGCCTGTATGACCGCCATGGCGTTGGCTGGGGCTGTGGTTTCAAATCCTATTGCGAAAAACACAACTTGCTGATCAGGATTTTCCCTGGCAATATTGACGGCATCCAGGGGAGAATAAACAACCCGTACCTGGCTGCCAGAGGCTCTTGCAGAGAAGAGGTCACCGTTTGACCCGGGGACCCTCAGCATATCCCCAAATGAAGTGATGATCACATTCGGCTGCCGTGCGATCCATAGCGCCTGGTCAATGAGTTCTAACGCAGTCACACATACCGGGCAGCCCGGACCGTGGATCAGTTCGATCTCTCCTGGGAGGAGCTGATCGAGGCCATATTGCATAATGGCATGTGTCTGTCCCCCGCAAATTTCCATGATGGACCATGGTTGGGTCACCTTTTGGTGAATTTCTTTGATGACACCTTTCACCAGTGAAGAATCCCGATATCCTTTGAGAAACGCAAAGGAAGACTTTTCAGTCATCAGATTTTAGCTCCTCCAGGTCAGCCAATTCAGACATTTCCCTCAGAATCTCCAGTGTTTCCTGAGCTTCTTCTTCGCTGAGGAGGTTTAAAGCAAATCCGGCATGAACGATGGTCCAATCTCCCGGTTTTGCTTCGGGAATGACTTCAATGCACGCCTCTCGAATAACACCGCCAAAATCGATTTTTGCCATTTTGGTGCCGTGATCATAATTAATGGAAACAATCTTTCCAGGAATGCCTAAACACATGTCTTACTCCTTCTCTTGCAAATACCTGTAAGCAGCAACCATCGCCTGCCCAAAAGCAACGCAGCCATCATTCGGCGGCAGTTGGTGGTGGATCAGGGGATGGAACCCTTCTTTTCTCAACAGACCCATTGATTTTTCAAGCAGGTTTTTGTTCTGCCACACACCACCTGAAAGGGCAATGCAA
>JAWOGX010000032.1:0-9926 GCA_046496455.1 Bacteroidales bacterium
TTTATCCTTTTCTTCGTCAGCACCATAATACCAGTAATAGCTGCCGGAACTACCGGTATTTTCAGGAGGATCACATACAGTTTGAACCTCAAACAGCAAGGTAGTGTCTTTAAAAGTGTAAAAGTCTTCTGGTTTATAAGAAGGCGGGTCTATGCTGAATGACCCGAAAAACCGCTGATGCTGGTTTTCATTTTTACCGGTGGTCATCAGCAGGTAATAGGAAGGACCCGCAATGGTGATCATTCCACGGTAGAAATGGGAGGAATTTTCTTTCTCCATGGTAAAATCGATACAGGGATAACCGTCATGGTCGAATCTGAGGCTTCGGGTGGCCACTTCAGTATCGTATTGCTCAGCAAGTTGCTCCGCCATAAAATTGAGCTCGAATGTATCTTCTTCAATGTAGTCGAAATCGTGGAACGACCCCCTGATCAGAAGGTAATAGCTGCTGTCAGTAAAGTCAAACCCCTGAAAGACAAGGTCTTTGGTGGTACGTTCAAAAACCAGGGTTGTATCAAGGATCCTATATGACGGAAGATCAGCGGTAAATCCCAGCTTTCCCTGTGGAATTGGTTTCCAGGAATTGCCTGAAGCCATATTCAGCCGTATGGAAGAGAAGAATTTCTTTGAAGCTTGCTCTTTTTTCACATATTTTCCCGGGCCGCTCATCTTGAAAACCATCACTTCCAGCGGGGTAAAGGCAAGCAGGTATTGTTGCACATCCCCACGGCTTGTGGTGGCGATGATGTCATAGGCAGGAAAGCCTCCAACGCTTGTTTCCCTGAAACGGTTGATCTTGCCAGGTACAAATTCATAGATCAGGCTGTCGAATCTGGCTTTTACATCATTGACGTTGTGACCGCGCAATGGGGCGAATGTGGGGAATCGGTTCACCACGTAGTAGCTTCCGTTGATCATATCAGGGAAGAAATATTCACCATGGTTCGAGAAGAGTACGCTGCTGTACATTGGTCCGGGAAGCTCTGCCGAGAAATCCCCATCGGGTGAAAGCCATGTCTTCACCGGTAATTTTACGACCTGGGCGTCAATCTTATCCTTGGCTTTGTTCTGCGACCTGTTGATAGTCCTGGTGATAGGCCTGAGTGTGTAGCCCATGCTTCGCAGCATCTCGATGACACCGCTGTCGCCGGGGAGGTGCGCCGCTCCACACGCTGCAAAAATGGCCTTCCCGGAGCGGATGACCGAATCGATAGAGATGGCCATCACCTCATTCCGTTTCACGATCATGTATGTGTGGTATTTCGGATATGGGTCCATCATCCTCGAAATGCTGTCGAGCAGGTCAAGGTCACCCTTACGGTAAGCCTCTTCAATCAGCTCTCCGTAGCGATAACGGAGCTTGGACTGCTCACGCGTTACTTTCTGGTTTGGATCGCGCTTCCTGGGAGGCGTCTCTGCTTCACGCACCATTTCACGGGACACCTCAAAATCCTCCAGCCCGATCACTGTTTTGCCTGCCTTTGTGCCCGCCTGGAAAATGAACAGGTCCAGGTAGGTCTTCTCCTCAAAATCCGACAAGGCTTCATTCTTCCTGTAAAGCATATGATTCATCACATTGTACCGCTTGGCAAGCAGTGACGAAAAGGTCTTCACTTCAGGAAGATCAGGAAAAAAAGCATCGCGGTAAAAGTTGCGGTATTGATATTTGTTGAGATAGTTGGTGCTCGTTGTGGTTACCTTACGGTAATATTCCGAATTTGTGTAGTTATCCATCCATTCCCCGGGATTCGATTCAAGCGCTACCACATCCACCGCTTTAATAGCCATGAAGAAGGTGTCTCCCAGGTGAAATGCAATTTTACGGCTTACATGCATCGAACCGTATAAATAGGATGGTTTTCGTATTCCGGGACCCGTGATCTCCCACATCAGGGAAGGGTACTTATTTTGACCCACATTGTCGGCTTTCAGCCCTGACACCTCCGCTGCCACTACCTCATCATTTTCTTCCTCCTCTACCTGTGCCTGAACTGTAAAGGTATTGAATATGAGCATCATAAGGAGAGCCATCAGCAACCTGAAAACAAGAACTCCCTGAAAAATCCTTTTGTTTCTACTTTTCGGATGAATCATTATCGTATTGTATTGAAATGAATTTATGTTGTAACGCTTTTGCTTTAAATATCATTGCGATATTTTGATTAAGAATCGGAGTTTTTCAGTATTCATAGTCTTCTTCCCAGATCATTTCATCTTCATCGTATCCGTAATAACCATAATCATATCCACCTCCGGTATTCTGGAAACGCTTCCGGTGTAACTTTCTCAGGTTTTTCATCTGTTTGTCAATCAGCTCACTGATATCATCATCGGGGTAAATCCGCTCCACTTCAGTCTTGATAAGATCAACTTTTGTACTGACCTGCAAGGTGTCTTCTGGTTGAATGCCTACCAAGGCAAGGGTCCAGTATCGTTCATTGCCATAACCGGTTTTGTACTTATAGCAATAAACGTAGCCGCTTTTTCTGGCAGTGGAGATCCAGCGACGCTCAACAAATGTGAGGCTGTCTTTCTCATTCAGGGTTTCTGAAATATGGATGAAACTTTCAGCAAAGGCACGCTGATTTAACCATGTCGTGTCGAAGTATTCCAGTGTCTTGGCATTTTCAAGTTTTTTGTAGAAGTCAATGCGTACTATCGGGTTTTCAGCAAATCCTTTCCAGAGTGAATCGGGTACCCGGTATCCTTTGCCGGCGAGGAACATCGCCAAAGAGAGCGCATCATTTCTGTTTCTTCCGTTAAGTACCCGCTGGTAATACTGCTCCATCACCTGCGACTGGTATCCTGAATTGTACAGTATCCTCATCATATAGACCAGGTCTGACTCAGGTTTTGAATCGGGCAATTCTCCATCCGCAAGGTTTGCAATCATTTCGGCATCCATGAGGGCATATGCCTCCAGGTATGCCTCAACAGCCATTTCAACTTCAGGCATTTCCTCTGCTTCAGGATCAAACAGGGGACTATAGATATCGGAAATTTTTTCCTTTGCTGCCTTGTCTTTCTGATCCAGTTCCAACCTTCTGTCGAGTTCCTCTTCCACACGCTGGAGAAGGAGTTTAAGCATCCCGGGGTGCTTCTCAATCCGGAATTTCCCCTGTCTCACCAGATCATCCAGCAATGCATACACCAGGGACGAATACTCAGGATATCTCTCATACAGGAAGAGTTCGGGAAAGAGCAACGCTGCCTGATCAGGCTTCTTTTTCAGGATTCCTGCCAGGGAAGTGATCAGGGAATAATCCGAAGGGAGAGGGATGTCAGCGGCGAGAATCCTTAACATGGCATTTCTGGCTTCAGGAAAATTTTGTTTTGCCAGCGCCCTGAAAATGGCGGTTTGGATTGCCGGACTGCCCTGGTAGACGGTGTATAGTTTTTCAAGATCGTCGTTATATTTGTCCCGACTGATCCCACCATACGCTTCAATCAGTTTTGTAGCAGTGCCCAGGTTCCTCTTCATCAATTCGGGTTGGGCAATGATGTAGTAAAGCGAATCGAGATGATGAGGGGCGAAAATCACCATATGCAGCGAGCTGATCGCCTGTTTGACTTTTTGTGTGTCATCCGAGATGAAGTGGCTGATGAAGAGTTTCCCGTTGTCTTCGAAGATTGACCTGCCAATAACCGTATCATTCATCGGTGTGAAAGAACTGAAAAACCTTCTGGTATAGGGTTGTTCAGCTTCCACAGCATTTCGCATGGTACTCAGCGTGTAAATGGTGCCATGATTCACAACAAACCGTTTCCTGATGATCCTGACACTGTTGGTGTCACCAAGTTCCAGGTCGAGCCAGGGGAACAGGGCGGTGGAATCAGAAGTTGTATTAATGACCACCATGTCACTGTCGTTTGTAGCCCTCTTTGTCAGTGTATTCCACAAATCCTCAAAATGCCGGTATTGCTTATAGTCGTGCTCTTTGTTTCTGTCAACGCGGATATATTCAGCACCCATCTGGAAGTGGTATGTCGCCAATTCCTGCTTCGCCTTGTAACTGTCGTCTTCCTTCTCATCCTCCTCTTCAACTGCCCAGTAGGCAAAGTCATCCTCATCCTCATCCCGGTCTGTTTCCTGCTTGGCAATATCGGATACAACGGTGTACCGAAGCAGTGAATCCGAAACAGTATCGACGCGCAGGGTGTATTCAAACGGGAGGATGGAAAATCCGTCAAAAAATCTGTTAACCATCAGCGAATCCCGGGCATTGGTCAGCAGGAGGTAATGGGATGGGCCGCGAAGGATGAGCCTGCCAAAGAGAGTGTCGGGCTCCGACTTCGACCAGAGCCTGAAATCCTGCGAAGGAAAACCTAAAATGCCCGACGGATCAGATGCTTTGACTTCCATGTTCATTGCTTTCGCCATTTCCCCGGCCATAAAATTCAGGTCGAAGGTATCTTCTTCAATAAAGTTCAGATCGTGATGAATATTACGCTTAAACAGAAAAAATGTAGAGGTAAGCCTGTCCCATGCCTGATATTCAAATTCCGGATCGGTAAAAATCTTATTGGTGACGGTATCGACGATATAGTAGGAGGGGAGGGAGATCGAAAATTCACCATGACCGGTTGAAACGCTCTTCCATGAGAGTCTTTCGGGTAGGGTAAGGACTGCAGAAGCCAGATATTTTCGTCCGGTACCTTTCCTCTTGACATAATTTCGTGGACCGCTAACTTTAAATACAATAATTTCCAATGGTGTGATAATCAGCCTAAACTGCTCAATTTTCCCCTTGGTCGTTTTATTGGTGATTTCGACACCCGGGTAACCGAAGTGCGTAATGTCCTTACGGTTAAGGATTTTTCCGGGGACATACTCGTAAATTACGGAATCCATTCTCTTGAAGAGATACTGTGGATCCTGAAACGAAAGCATGGCATTTGTCGGTTGACGTGTGACACTGAATGTAGTATTATTCAGATAATCCACAAAAACGACCTGGCCATCCTGTTCTTCAGCTGCCCCTACGGAATAGTCGGGTACTTTTACCTCCCATATGCCGGTAGGGGACTTATAAGAAATTAACCTGGAGCCGGCGGTCATCTTTTCGAGTTTCTCTTTCTGCTTATTAGGTTTTGTGAGGATGTAATGTTTCACAGGGGTCAGCTCATAGCCAAGACGGCGCAACTCTTCAATAATTCCATTGCTTCCGGCCAGGGTGGTGGCGTCCATCACGGCAAGAATTCTTGCCGATTGAAGCTGATTTGCCAATTCTTCTGCCAACTGCTTGTAAGCAGGGTACATAACCTCGTTAAACAGTGCATCTGAATTTACGATACGGCGGTAGAGCGAATCGAGCAACCCAAGATCACCCTTACGGTATGACTCGAAAGCTTTCTCGTACAAGACCATCATTTCAGAGTAATCTTCCCTGATATTTTTCTGCTTCTTCATATCCTCCTTCATCACTTTCTCTGCCTTGTCCTGCATATCCAGCTGGTCGGTTACACTCACCAGTCCGTGCACCTCTTTGCGCATTTTCAGTGCTGCCATAAATACAAAGTCAATGATGGTCTTTTCTTCTTCCATTTCGCTGGTGAACATATCCATCCCGTAGTCACCAGTCGACATCCCAGAAAGAAACATAGGAAAGATGCCGGCGTCAAATCTTTTCGGCTGCAGTATCCTATAATAATTGTAGGACGGATAATAACCGGAAGCCATCATATCCTTGTAAACACGCTTGAGCACGGCTGGATCACGCATCGCTTTAGAAACGCTGTCAGGGTGCATTTCAAGGATAATCCTGTCAACATCGTTAAGGGCTACAAAAAACGAATCAATCAGGTGGTATGCCAGTTTCTGATTGGTTTCCAGGGCTCCGTACAGATAGGATGGCTTCGTCATACCCGGCCCGGTGATCTGCCATAAAAGTCCCTGGTAATTTTTTAAAGGTTGATGAACTGTTGAATCCTGTGCAAAGGATGATTGAAACTGAAACTGTATACAGATCAGTAAGAACATAGAAATTCTCGTCATGAATCGTATGGGATATAATGGATAGAATGTAAAATTAAATGGTGCTGCAAGATAGAACAATGACCTGAAACAAACGAAGGGTGCTGCGATAAATTATAAGCATGAATGCCTCTCCATATGTCATATAATATATATTATGTTAAGTTACAATGAACAATCTGAGGATATCCGAATATTTCACCTCCCCCTCTCCTAATCGTTTAGTTGTTTAGCAGTTTAGTCGTTTAGTTGTAGAGATGATTAGTTGTTTAATTACGATCCGCGAATGAGAGAGCGGAATCGACAACCATTCCTTAAAAGCAAAAGGTCTGAGATTAAAAATAACCTCAAACCTTTCACCATGAGCCAAAACGACTCTCAACTCTCGACTCTCGACTCTCGACTCTAGACTCTCAACACCTTAGTCTCTCTTCAGCGCATCCATTTTCTTTTTCATGGCAGCAGCTTCGTCGTTCTTTTTGAGGCGCAGATAAATGGAATAGAGCATCCGGATCGGGTCGCCGTCAGTTTCATTCACCTGGTGTGCTTTTTCAAGATATGGCAATGCCATATTAAACAGCTCATCAACCTCTTTCATCACCGCAGGGAACCTGGGATCACCAAAGGGGAGTTTCTGGGCAAAATTAAATTTGTCGACAGCCTTATTGTTGTATATGGTGCCAAGATTAAACAAAGCCTCGAAATAATCACTCTTTGCTTCGATCGCCTTCTTGTAATATTTGATGGTCAGCTCAAAATTCTCTTCGTTCTGGGCGACTGTATGGGTAGTGTCTTTGGAGAGTTGATCATAAATGTTTCCAATGACAAAATACAACTGTGCGTTGTCAGGTTGTTTGACAATAATTTCTTCGAGAATCTCTTTCGTTCTGAGATAATCTTTCATCTTCAGATAGGTATCAGCTTCACTGAGTGCAAGGTCCATATCATCAGGGTTAATGGCTTTGGCCTGTTCTGCAATTTCTATGGCCTTTTCAAAATCTTCATTTTCAGAGAGCACCCTCATATGGACGGCGGCAGCTCTCACGGCATAATATCCGGCCATGGTATCGCGTGGTTCGCGGAAGCCGATTGCCTTTTTCATGATATGAGACATATGGAAGTAGTCATAAGCGCCTTTATACTCCCCTTCATTGAAACTGGATACACCCATATTGAAGTATCCTTCCGCAATGATGGATAATCCCTGGTAAGCATTTGTCGGGAAAGTCTGTTCCCCCTGAAACCTGGGGTCTAGCTGTATCACCATCTGGTAGGATTCCTTTGCTTTTTCGAGGGCCTCCATGGCACTGCCGGCAATGATCTTATAGGCTCCGTTGGCGGGTTCTGTAAAGCTGTAAACTTTATCGTTCAGGATAAGGACGACAAATTCATAGTCCCACTCCCACTTGCTTGCGCGCCCGTCGGGGGTTTTTTGTTTCTTGAAATCATTGAGTGGTGCTCCTTTCAGGTATGTGACGGAGTCTGCCGGCATTCCCACCCGGATACCGCTGACGAAGTCATAGCAGCGGAATGCAGCATAATAAAGGTTTCCACGAAGAAGCCATGTCTTGGCATCGCTGGTATAGCGCTCTTCTGCCATGGCAAGTGTCATGTTTTCATAAGCTTTGTCGAGCATGCCGTTTCGAAGATAGTTCGACAGGTTAAGTACTGGGTTCTGGGCGATGGCGGATCCCATGATGGTGGTCATGATCACCACTAATAACAGATTCTTTTTCATCTTGTTAGGATTAATAATTTAAAGTTGTATTTCAAGTTTCAGGCCACAATGATGCCGCAAAATAACAAAAAATCCAGGAACCGATAATTGTTTTATCTATTCTTCAGAGGATTCTGTGCTATTTTCCCCTGGCGTTGTTTCCTGATCACCCTCCTGATCCTCCTGATCCTCTTCATGGGCAACTTTTGACACCGCAGCGATGGAGTCATTGTTTCTCAGGTTGATCAGACGGACACCCTGTGTGGCGCGCCCCATCACCCTTAAACCGCTTACAGCAAGTCTTATGGCGATTCCTGACCGGTTGATGATCATCAGGTCATCCAGGTCATTGACATTGAGGATGGCCACCAGCTTACCGGTTTTGTCTGTGATATTCAAGGTTTTAACCCCTTTTCCTCCCCTGCTCGTTATCCTGTAATCCTCGAGTTTGGAACGCTTGCCATATCCGTTTTCAGAAACCACCAGCACATCGTACTGATCGTTCTCCATGCATATCATTCCAATAACTTGGTCTTCAGCAGATTGCAAGGTGATCCCTTTAACACCGGTAGCGTTTCTGCCCATGGGCCTCACATGCTTCTCATTGAACCTGAGTGCCCTTCCAGACCTAAGTGCCAGAACCACTTCTGAAGATCCATTGGTCAGACGGGCCTCCAGTAAATGATCATCATCCTTGATGTTGATGGCATTGATCCCATTTGCCCTGGGCCGGCTGTATGCTTCAACGGAAGTTTTCTTGATAATGCCTTTCTCGGTTACAAGAATGATGAAGTTGTTGTTCACGTACTCTTCATCCTTCAGGTTTTTGATATTGATATAAGCCTTGATCTTATCATCAGGCTCAATGTTGATCATATTCTGGATGGCCCTGCCTTTGGACGCCTTGGTCCCTTCCGGAATTTCAAAAACCCTGAGCCAGAAAACTTTGCCTTTCTCAGTAAACAGCAACAGGTAGTTGTGGTTTGATGCGACAAACATATGCTCCACAAAATCATCGGTCCTGATATCGGAGCCTTTGGCCCCTACCCCACCCCTGTGCTGCGTTTTGTACTCAACCAGGTTTGTGCGTTTGATGTAACCAAGATGACTGATGGTTACAAGCACGTCTTCGTCTGGAATCGTATCTTCTATTTTAAAATCTTCCGCAGTGTATTCGATTTCGGTTCGGGTCGGATCTCCGTATTTTTCTTTGATCTGCAGCAGGTCGCTTTTGATGATGGAGAATTGAAGAGCCTCATCGACGAGTAATTTCTGCAGGTATTCAATGAGCTTAAGCAAGCCTTCGTATTCTTCCCTTACTTTTTGCCTTTCCAGCCCGGTTAGCTTCTGAAGGCGCATATCGAGGATAGCCCTGGCCTGCAGTTCACTGAGCCCGAACTGGCTCATAAGGCCATTTCTCGCCTCTTCCGGGGTTTGGGAAGCCCGTATCAGTGCAATCACTTCATCGAGGTGATCAAGGGCAATGAGCAACCCTTCCAGGATATGTGCTTTGTCCTGAGCCTCTTTGAGCTCATACCTGGTTTTTCTGATCAGCACCTCATGCCTGTGCTCCACGAAATAATGAATCAACTGCTTCAGGTTGAGCAACATCGGCCTACCTTTTACCAGAGCGATATTATTCACATTGAATGCAGTCTGAAGCATCGACATCTGGTAAAGTTTATTCAGTACCACATTGGGCACGGCATCCCTTTTCAGGTCAAAGACGATGCGCAAGCCGTTCCGGTCAGATTCATCCCTGATGTCTGAGATCCCTTCGAGTTTCTTGTCGTTCACCAGGTCGGCGATCTTTTTGATCATCTCTGCCTTATTCACCTGGTAAGGGATACTGGTAACGATAATTCTGTCACGGCCTCCGTTCTCGGCAAGTTCAATTTCGACCACACCTCGGGTAACGATTCTGCCACGGCCTGTTTCATAAGCCTCCCTCACTCCGTCATAACCATAGATCAGGCCACCGGTCGGGAAGTCGGGGCCCTTGATGTGGGTCATCAGCTCCGGAATCGTGATATCGCGATTGTCGATATAAGCGACGATTCCGTCAATGACTTCGTTGAGGTTATGCGGAGGCATGTTGGTGGCCATCCCCACGGCAATCCCTGAGGCTCCGTTGATGAGAAGGTTCGGGATTGCAGCCGGGAGCACTTTTGGTTCTTCGAGGGTGTCATCGAAGTTCAGTTGATAATCAACAGTTTCCTTATCAATATCAAGCAG
>JAWOGX010000041.1:0-8099 GCA_046496455.1 Bacteroidales bacterium
CTGCTTGATATCTGGGAAGACGGAGGCAACATCGACCTGGGAGAAGAGGTGGAAACGACTAGTTCCTGGGATGCCTACCAACAGTTCAATGAATTGATGGGAATGTCGCCCTACATTTCAGAAGAGGTGCTCATCAGCATGATCAACAATCCGGTGTTTACATCACTCATGGTAAAACTGGTGTGTGTGGCCAACCCCCAGGCCTCCAGAAATGATGCGGTATTGGGTGCGCTCTACAACCGTGCCCCAGCCATGCCTGAAGAGTATATCGACGACATCCTGGCCGAAAGGGACTCCTATTCTCCGCTTGATGAACTGAGAGCCAATGCCGGTGCAGATTACCATATGCTCTGCTCGATCCAGAGTGAGATTATTGGCATGTACCGAACCGACTCCCTGCTGGAGAACAACCCTGTGTATTACGATAGCCTTGTGGCCTTCCTCTCTCGCATGCCCGGTTTAACAGACCGGTATGAACTGGCATTGACCTTTCTTGAGTTTGGGGAGTTTGAAGCCATGCAGAAAACATTGGATTCCATTCCGTACAGTTTTGAACTTTCAGAGTTCGAAAATCAGGAGTACCTGAACAATGTGATCTCCTTTGGTATTGCACGCGAAATCATTGAAGAGAGCCTGATGCCTGGGCAGCTATCCCCAACCCACATTTCCGATCTCTCTGATATTATGGAACAGGGAATTGGTTACTCGCATGAAATGGCGCTTGCATTGCTAAAATGGAACGATCCCGCATTCGAGTTTGACGAGATCATTCTGGATTATGTGCCGCAACAGCACCGAAAAACCAAACAAAGCAAAAAGACAGGCATTTCAGGTCTGGAGGTCTTTCCAAATCCTGCCAGAGATTATTGCACAGTGGCCTTAAAGATTCCTGAAAACCCTAAAGCTAATCAAACAATTGTCGTTACAGACATCAGTGGACGTGAAGTATATCGCTCACAGCCAACCCAATACAACGGTGAAATGCTCATCGACCTAAAAGGGGTGAAATCAGGTGTTTACTCTGTATATTTGATCTCCAATGATATCAACATTACCACTAAACGATTGGTCATTCTAAAGTAAATCATTCAAATTTGCCCTCAGGGATGGGTTCCCTGAGGGCATTTACAACCAACTATGAAAAAAATACCATTTATACTGTTTGTCTTTTCAGCTTTGTCTCTTTCCGGGCAATCCATCACCTATTTCAATAAGCTGATCTTCCCTTGGGTTTCAACAAACCATCTCACTTCAATAGCACCTTTGGGTAACGATTTTTTGGTTTTGTCTGGCTGGGTTGACACCCCTTATTATTACAACCAGAGCCCTTCTCTCATCCATCTAAGTGCGCAGGGGAACATCCTGAACCAAAGGCTTTATCTGGACACAACCCACTACTACTATTTTTCACCAGCCAATTCACTGGTGGCAACCTCCGATTCCACCTTTGTAATGGCAGGATACCGCTGGAACAACACCAATGGTGTCTGCCCATTTCTGATGCGTGTCGATGGTAATCTCGACACCATTCGTACCAGAGTATTCTCACATCCCGATACGCTGGCAGCCAGTGTTCCAGGGGCATATATCGTTAATAAGTTCACCTGCATCAGAGAAACCTGGGACAAAGGTTTTATTCTGTCGGGTTACTACAATCCCGGTTGTAATACCACCAATACCGAGCGATCGTACCTGCTGAAGCTGGATAGCCTTTTCAATGTGCAGTGGATTAAAAAATACAGCAACGTAGGTATCAGCTTTAATGTTGAAACCACGGCTGATTCAGGATACTACTTCGTTTCAATGAGCCAGGTAAACCAGATCTATAAATATGATAAATATGGCAACCTGGAGTGGCAGGTAAATACCAATTTGTCACCACCTTTTGTTGGATCCAGCGGCCCTGTTGATCTTAAAGTGTACAATCAAAACACCCTCTATGTTGCATCGGGGTACTGGGTCGAGCCTGTCTATGGTCGCCGTGGCTTTCTCCTAAGTAAAGTGGATATCCCTACCAGATCCGTAGTATGGGAAAAATACTTCATTATGTTTAATCATAATAAATGCCTTACATTGGATCAGCACATTCGTCTGCTCATTGCCACAGACAGTAATCTTATTGTATGTGCCAATTCATTGATGCCCAACCCTTTGGATTCCAGTGTAATTAGTCATAAAGGGATTATAGCCAAGCTGAGCCCAAACGGCGACAGTTTGTGGGCGCGACATCTGGGATATGGTGATTTTCAATATAACAATCAAATAAACGATATCATAATGACCAATGATGGCGGATTTATGATGATAGGCATTTTTGCAGATTGGCATCCTGGAATTATGTATGAAGATGCGTGGATAGTAAAAACAGACAGCTTAGGGTGCGATACCCCAGGATGCCATTTGATTGGGGTAGAAGAATTAAAAATTAGAAATGAGAAATTAGAAATTTTTCCGAATCCGTTTGGGGCGGAAATGCAGGTGGAGCTACCGGAGGAGTTTGGCGATGGAATGCTTGTGATGTACGATGTGCAGGGGCGCAGGGTTGTGGAAGCTGATGCGCCTGCGGGCTATGCGCAGGGAAGCTTTACCGTGCAAACCGGGCATTTAATGCCAGGGGTTTATCTTGTGGAGCTTGCAGGGAAAGATGGCAGGGTTTGGAGGAGGAAAGCGGTGAAAAAATGATGTGCTGATGTGCTGATGTGGCAATGTGCTGATGCCTCTCATCGAATGCTCCGTTTCTTTTTACCACTAAGGTCAGAAGAGCACTGAGATTCACTAAAGGGGGATTTCTGCCACAAAAACACGAAACCACAAAATATAAGACCATTGACCCTGACCCGTGGTTAATGAGGTTTAGTCCGCCTGCGGCGGAGTTGAGGGAGGTTGAGTTGTTTAGTTGTTTAGATGTTTAGGAGGATGAGGGTTATTCAAGTTCACGCCAGGCGGTGCGAAGTTCCTGAATCACATCGGAGGCGAGCATGGCATCCAGTCCGGTGTATTCGGCGGCAAGCTCAGCGGCACGGGCGTGCAGGTACACTGCCAGCCTCGCTGCGTCTTCGTTTGCATAACCTCTGCACAGCAATCCAAGGATGATTCCGGTCAGCACATCACCGCTTCCGCCCTTTGCCAGGCCGGCATTGCCATTGAAATTGAACGAGCACTGCCCATCAGGGGAGACAACGACTGTAAATGCACTTTTAAGGACGATGAAGCATTGGTGCTTATTGGCAAAGGCGATGGCCATTTCAAGTCGCTGAAAATCGTTGCCGGCTTTCCCCGCAAGACGCTCAAACTCTTTGGGATGGGGCGTAAGCACAGAGCAGGCAGGCAGCAGTCTGAGCCATTCCGGGTTCTCTGCCAGAATGTTGAGTGCATCTGCATCCAGAACCAGTGGCACTTTACCCTTCTTCAACAGCTCAAGGATCACTGCCTGCGTTGCCTGCCGTGTTCCCAGTCCCGGGCCTGCAGCAACAGCAGTGTAGGGCGAAAGTTCCGGCAGAGCAGTGAGCACCTCATTGTCAGGATCATGCAGCACCATTGCCTCCGGAAGGCGGGCGTTCAAGGGAGCTGCTGACCCTCCCGGCAAGGCCACGGTCAGAAGCCCGGTGCCACTTCGTAGCGCACCACCCGCTGCCAGGAGGGCAGCACCCATCCTGTTGCGGCTGCCAGCCAGCAAGAGGGCATGCCCGTAACTCCCCTTGTGGGCTACACGGCCCCTCGGCATGAATAGCTCCAAGGCATCATCAATCGTAAAAATTTCATAAGGCGACTTTGCATCCCTGATATAGTCAGGATGTAAGCCGATAGGCACCAGGATGCACTCCCCTGTGAAGGTATAAGCTCCCGGCATCAGCATCACCAGCTTTGGCAACTCCAGGGCAAGGGTTATATCTGCCATCATGATGGCACCCGCATCCGGATCGGTGTACCGGTCAGCAAAAAGCCCTGAAGGGATGTCGATGGAAATCACAAAGGCCCCGGCATTGTTCACGCGATCAATCACCTCCCCGATCAGTCCGGAAACCGGGCGGTTGAGCCCTGAGCCAAACAAAGCATCCACAACCAGATCAAAAGCCGCCGGATCCGGCAAATGACCGGCTTCTTTCAACCGGATCACTTTGACTGCTGCCCCCCTGAGTCGTTTCTGGTTGATTTCAAAATCGGGTGAGCCTTTGGCTTGAATCCATGGAATAGCCGCTGTCACCTGAAATCCTTGATCAGCAAGTATCCTGGCAATCACCAACCCATCGCCCCCGTTATTCCCCTGACCTGCGATAACCAGAATGCTCCCTGCTTCGTCACCAGCCATATCCATGATCACCCTGGTACACGCCTCGCCTGCCCTCTCCATCAAATCAACGGATTTGACTGGCTCATGAGCAATGGTGTAGGCATCTGCGTCACGTATCTGACTGACAGACAGGATTTTCATTTGGCTATTGATTAAAAATCTCCTGCAAAAAGAGTGGATTGGAGATCATTGTCCCGATAAAGATAAAGTAAATGATCATGAAAAGAAGCGTCAGTACAGATAAAACGATGCCGATGATGGCACAGACATAACCAGCCTTCATGTTCTTCACGGAAGTGATGCTGTAGCGGTCGGGATTGGCTGCAACCAGTTTTTTGGCCTGGTTGCCCATGATCAGGGCAATCACCGCAAGAATAATCCCTGGCAAGCCGTAACAGAAACAGGTAACGATACTTAAAATGCCAATGACCAGAACACCGGTGGAATTTGGCAAAAACTCCTGCCCCCCATACATGGCATAACTGTCCATAGGTGTATGCGCCCCTGTCTTTCCCTGGTCAAACTGCTGATTTTGTTGTGTGTGTGGAAAATCCTGCTGATTCATCGTGTTGTTGTTTAGGTTGATGGATATACATCGGTTGTTCTCTTCTGCTAAGGATGGATTGTCTGGAAATGATGGATCATCCTGATGACCCAGGTTGTCATAATGATACCTGCATTGCCGATAAAGGTGTATTTGAGGATGGCAGCACCGTTCCTGAACCGGAAGATGATATGTGCAACCAGGAAGGCAACCATGAATATTACAGGAATCAGTGCGGGAAACAATTCGATGCTGGATGCCAAATTCCCCCGCAGCAATTCAGCCATGCTGCGCTGCATGCCACATCCGGGGCATTGCACCCCAAGGTATTTTTGGTAGTAACACGCCATGGCATTATGTTCAAGCCAGGTTGCCAGCCGTTCAAACATTGACTTATTTTTGAGCAAATGTAAGATGGATTGCAACACCAGTCAAGAGGCGTCACGCACTCTTTTGCTCATCCTCAAAACATTCCATCAGCTTTTTCTTGAATTTCCAGCAGGTCATCTGCCGGATGTCCAGTTTCCTGGAAATGGAATAGGTTGATATTGCGGGGGAGGTGCAGCAGAGCCAGGCTATCCGGAAAGCCTCCCTGAGCGGTATGCGGCAGCGGTGAAATGGAGTATGTGCCGTTGCTGACTCTTCCGTCTTGCAACGGGTGCACCTTCGTGAATAGGGCTTTTTCCCTTTGCAAAAGTGGGTGTGCCCACACTTCCTGCAAACAAACCCATTGCTCCATTTTGACTCCGCCAGATACGCCAGGCAAGACGCATCGTCGGGATACAGCTCGTCAAACTTCCCGGTTGTAAGGTGGCTGAAACGGAGTTTTAGCATAGGTTGAAATGTAAATCAAGGGACAAAAGTAAAAAAAAAGTGATACTTATGCGATTTATTTTAAAACATTTTATACCTTTGCGCTGTTTTTACATCAGTAATAACCTAAAACGAACACCAGGCGATGAGAATAACATTGATCACAGGGCTTGCAGTCATGATTGCAGTGATTACAGGATGCACATCGAGCAGGCCAGACAACACATTACAGGACACGACCAAGACACAGGAGGCCATCACCGCAGCCCAGCAGGATGCAACAGGCAATCAGGCTGCCACCACTTCAGGGGCCCAGCCAACTGCAACTGTGAGCGAAGCCCCGGCTGATATGGCTTCAAAAACTGAACAACCGGCGAAACAATACCCCACCAAACCCGTTGAGCTGAACACTGCAGAATTCAAGAAGCAGGTCTTTGACATGGATAAAAACCCCAGCCAATGGGTATACAATGGCGACCTTCCTGCCATCATTGACTTCTACGCAGTTTGGTGCGGTCCGTGCAAGATGGCAGCCCCGGCACTGGAGGAACTGGCAAAAGATTATGCCGGCAAAGTGGTGATCTATAAAGTAGATGCTGAGAAGGAGCGTTTCCTGAGCAGTTATTTCAGGGTAACCGGATATCCCACTTTCATGGTGGTACCGGCCAAAGGGCAACCCCGCATTTTCACCGGCCTTCCCCAGGGTGTGCGCACACAAGCCGACATCAAGCCGGCATTTCAGCGGATTATTGAATCGGAATTAATTTAACATACACGAAGAAAGGAACCATATCATGATTGAGCATTTGACAAAAGAGACATTTCTGCAGAAAGTCTTCAACTACGAACAGCACAAAGATTGGCAGTTTGAGGGAAAACTCCCTTGCATTATCGACTTTTACGCCGACTGGTGTCAGCCCTGCAAGATGGTAGCCCCGATTCTGGAAGAGTTGGCGGAGGAATACAAGGGAAAGATCAACATTTACAAGATTGACACGGAGGAACAGCAGGAACTGGCGGCTGCATTCGGCATCCGCAGCATCCCTTCATTACTTTTCTGCCCGATGGGTGCTGAGCCGCAGATGGCGATGGGCGCATTGCCCAAAAACGCCTTCAAGGATGCCATTGACAACATACTTTTGAACAAGCAGAATGCTGAAGCATAATGATTGTTGATTTTGGGTTAATATGGAAGCGCCTCCGAAAGGGGGCGTTTTTTTTTAGTCGAGAGTCGGGAGTCGAGAGTCGGGAGTCGAGAGTCGAGAGTTGAGAGTCGAGAGTTGAGAGTCGTAAGTCCATAGACAAAGAACTAATTCCTAATTCCTAATTTCTGATTACTATCAGCGCCACATCAGTCACATGTGACAATATCGCTATATTTGGCGCTGCAATGCGCCCATACTATTACCGCATACTGGAGGTTGACCCGGATGCCACGCAGGAGGAGATCCGCAGGGCCTACCGTCGTCTGGCGAAGCGTTATCATCCTGATGTCAACCGGGAACCGGGAGCCAGGGATCAGTTTCTGCTGGTACAGAAAGCATGGGGCATTTTGGGGGATCCGGTGGCCAGGCGCAGCTACGACCATTACGCACTGCGGTACACCCACACCAGCGGTGACCCTTATGCCAGAAGAACCACGGGAACCGGTCAGGGGACACCAACGGGTACAACCAGGGCCTATACCGGGTATGGCGGCAGGGTATATTACCGCACCGTTGACCAGACGACCCTGGAGCGTGAAGAGAAAACACGCAGGCGCGACTGGATCATTGCAGGGGCGATCATCCTGTTCATTTTTCTGATTCCCGTATCCGGCAGGATGTGGCAAAGGCTGAAGCTCCGGTGGTACGGCACTGAGACGGTTGCAGAGGTGGTCAGCCTGGATGCGTCGCTTACTTTCTTCTTTTACGGGGAAGGGCAGACACAGATGTCTGAAGCGTATCCCGGACTTTTCAGTGTCGGGCATGATCTGGTGATCCCCGGCGGAATGCCGGTGGCACCTGGCGACAGGTTCAGGGTAAAATACCTCCCATCCCACCCTGCCATCAACAAAATAGCCCTCGATCAACCCTCAGATGAGACCCTGGACAAATACTGCATGCTGATCTATACGCGGTGGGCATCCTCAACGCTCCTCGATACCCTTGCAGCGGGCTCCATGAAAGCGGTCTTTACCTATACATTATGCGACAGTCTGTATCAGCAATTTGGAACCTACGGGCTTGCCAATCTCTATTTTGCAGCCACTCCGACATCCATAAATCCGCACAACAACTTGGAAACTTACCAAAGGATGTTGCAAAAGCCTGTATTTCAGCGCATCGTGAAGAATGTGCGGGAGAAAAGCCGGGCTGATTAGGCGGATGGGTTGAGGAGGTTTAGGAGGTTTAGGAGGTTTAGATGTTTAGATGTTTAGATGTTTAGGACTCACTTTTAGTTTATTTTTGT